>NZ_JBHVQU010000145.1:0-9286 GCF_042886655.1 Peribacillus sp. NPDC058002
TTCTTTCGAACGGCTGTTTATTCATCATAACACTTTATTGATTAGTTGTCAACTTCTGCGAAGTTTTTAACTTATTTTAAATCGCTGTGTTTTTCAGCGACCATTTCATCTTATCATTTTCATAGTAAGAAGTCAATAGTTATTTCTTTCAGCAATCTGCCGAAAGTGATGAAATTTTTCGTTTCTCTTAGTTGGTGCTTATTTATATTAATCCCATTTCACATTAATGTCAACGCCTTTTTTTCATTTCTTTTATTTTTATCTTTCACCGGTTATTAGCTTCTTCAGTTTATCAACAATTACAAGACAATCCTTATATAGTAGAAAGATTGGCAACGATATATGGAATGGACCTAATAAGTATCTTATATCCTTTTTTAATGCTACTTAATGATAATGAAATCGGATTATAACCAAGTTGACTTCACAATTTTCATTATGCTATTATATAACCAAGTAAAATAATCGGAATAGTTAATTTTATTTATAAACTTTCTATCAATAAAACTTAGCTAATTTAAAGGAGATGGGAATATGACAGCAGCAATGGTAATACCAGGTGCAGAATCTTTTTTCTTACCCGGCAATTCTATCGGCATTCTTATTTGCCATGGTTTTAACGGAACGCCACAAAGCGTAAGGTATTTAGGTGAAAAATTTGCCGCCAAAGGCTTTACTGTCTTCGCTCCTCGACTGGCGGGCCACGGAACGGATGAATATGAAATGGAAACGAGTCATTATCAGGAATGGATACAGGATGTTGAAATGGCTTATGCAAAATTAAAACGAACCTGCACCCATGTATTTGCCATCGGACAATCAATGGGGGGCGCCCTTGTTCTCGATTTAGCTACAAAAGTTGTTTGTGATGGAATTCTCACCATCAATGCTGCTCTCCAAGTTCCTGAATATGAAAAATATCGCAACCAATCGGTTCCGCGCTTCATTCCTGAAGGCAAGCCTGACATAAAAGACGATACAACTAAAGAAATCACATATGACCAAGTTCCGGCAAAAGCTATTAATCAATTGCTCGATATAATGGAACATGCCAGTCAAAAACTAGTAGACGTTTCGTGCCCGATACTTATCTTCCATTCTCCAGAAGATCACGTTGTACCAGACTCGTGTTCCTATCAGATTTACGATAATGTCATGTCCGGTGATAAGGAGATGGCCCCCCTTGAAAACTCATATCATGTGGCCTCGTTGGATCATGATAAAGATCAAATCATTGATCGGTCATATCATTTCATCCAGAGGTTAAGCAAAAGGGCAATAGTCGCCTCTTAAACTCCTTTCTCCATAAAAATCAGGTTTACCCATGCACTTCATGGGTATATATAGTATATAAAGAAAAAGGAGGTAACATAATGAGCGGTTTATCAGACAAAGTAAAAAGTACTGTAAATAAAGTTAAAGGTGAAACGAAAGACCAAGTCGGAAACGCGAAAAATGATCCTCACTTACAAGCAGAAGGTAAAGTTGATAAATTAAAAGGCAATCTCCAAGATGGCATTAGTAAATTGAAAAATGACCGTTAATTGCAAATAACCGAATAGAGAATCCACTCTCATATAAAAGTGACCCCCCTTTTATAGAGAAGAGGCGGCAGATAATCTGCCGCCTCTTCCTTCTTCAATTCGCTTGTATAACAACAACACACATATCATCAGGTTGATCTTGCTGCATTTCCGGGGACATCAAAAAATCGATAGGGGGAGATTCTTTACAATCAAACCACCTCGTCGAGACTGCTTCTTTTATTTGGTCGAGTCCTTCCGTTCCTTCTCGATCTATTGCTTCCATGACTCCATCCGTAAAAAGCATAAGCTGAATCTTCTCTTCATAATGAATGACGGATTTCTCTATTTTCATTTCAGTGAAGAACCCAACAGGACATGTCCCTTTTGAAAGTGAGGCCACTTTTCCATCGTCCATTAAAGCAAATCCCGGAGGATGTCCGGCATTCACATATTCCACTGTCTTTTGCTCTGTATCAATGATCATATAAATCGCGGTAAAATAATAATGCACTTGATTATCTTCTTTATTAAGGGTACTCATCCAGCGATTCATTTCGTTTATTACTGCCACTGGATCTGTATGTGTCCTGATGGCATCCCTCAATACGGAGGAAATGAACATGCACACAAGTGAGGCGGATATGCCATGCCCCATCATATCCAACAGGATGATCCCATACCGATTTTCATCGATGCGGTGCCAATAGTACATATCCCCTGCTAATTTATTCGCAGGTAAGTATGATGCCCTTATAGTTAAGTGGTCATTTATAATGGGTTCACTTAATAAGCTGCTTTGAACCTGCATGGAAAGATCCAATTCATTGCGGATTTTTTCATCCTGCATTTTATGCCAATCTTTTTCATATTTAAGTCTTAACCCTACGCGAATCCTCGCAAGTAAATCTATTTTATTGATAGGCTTCATTATATAATCAATTCCACCAACATCAAGTGCCTCGGCCACCTTGTTTGAATCTTCAAGGGCGGTCACAAAAATCACGGGTATATCTCTAAGGTGAGGAATACTTTGAAGTCTCCTGCACGCCTCTATCCCATCGATTTCCGGCATCATGATATCAAGCAGAATGATATCAACTGAATTCTCTTTAGGTTGCGGACTATCCACCTGTAAATATTCAAACATCTCAACAGCTGAAGTTAATGATAGAAAATCCGTATAGCCAGCTCGTTTTAGAATTTTCTCTATAACGAAAAGGTTAACCTGGTTATCATCTACGATTAAAATCGTCATTCTTTCATTCCCCTTTTGGCTTATATCGAGCGGCAACATTTATCTTTTTTATGGATCTGTACTTTACTAAAACTCCTTAAAAAGGGAGTTTGATTATATTATAACGAAGTTCAGTCTCATTTAATAATGATAAACCACGCTAGCGATTTGACATGGAGACCAACTCATTATATATACCCCTTCTTCCAATACCTTAAACATAGATATGCAAAAAAAACGAAAAATAATGCACTGGATTAAAAAGAAAGAGTCCGCTTATATGCGGACTCTTTCCTTTTACAATTTCCGATAAATTCGTTCCCTTGAGTCAAAGTCCTCATAATCTTCCGAAAAGGATGATGTATGCAGTGTTTCCTTGCTGCCAACCGCAAGAAAACCGTCTTTACAAAGACTGTCATAAAACAACTGATTAACATAGGTCTGTAATTCACCGGTAAAGTAAATCATCACATTCCGGCACATGATGATATGAAACTCATTGAACGAACCATCAGTAACTAAATTATGCTGGAAAAACACAATGTTTTTCAGGAGGCCCGAATCAAGATAAGCATTTTGATAATCGGTTGTATAATACTCCGAAAATTCCTGGTTACCCCCAGCTTGCAAGTAGTTTTTCGTATAAGACTGCATTCTATTTAAAGGTAATATCCCTTTTTCTGCATGAAGGAGGACTTCTTCATTCATATCAGTGGCATAAATCCTCGCCTTATCATAAAGCCCTTCTTCCTTGAGGATGATCGCCATGGAAAAGGCCTCTTCACCGGTCGAACAACCCGCATGCCAAATTCTGATTTCAGGAAGTTTTTTCAGGAGCGGTACAATATTTAAACGAAAGGCTTTAAAAAATTCCGGATCGCGAAACATTTCAGTGACATTTATTGAAAAATCCCTCAAAAGCTTCTCAACATACCCTTTTTCATATAAAACCATCTCTATCATTCCGCTAATCCTGCGAACATGGTCCAGTCTCATTCTATTTTCAACTCTTCTTTTTATTGAAGACCGCATATATTTGCGAAAGTCAAAGCCAGAAACGGAATAAATGGCCTCTAACAATAATTCAATTTCCAAATCTTCTCTTTCTTCAATCGTTAAAGTATCCTTCATGCAAAACCTTCCTTACCCGTACGTTCTATCAATCAATTAGTCAGCCATACTCTTAGGACGGATAGCAACTGATCCAGCTTCAACGGCTTGCTGACATAATCAGAAGCGCCGGCCTTCAGGCATTTTTCCCTATCGCCTTTCATCGCTTTCGCAGTTAGCGCGATGATAGGAAGATCCTCGAACTTACTTTGCTCGCGAATTCTGGTCATCGTTTCGTAACCGTCCATGCCCGGCATCATGATATCCATCAATATAACATCTATATCGTTTCCTTTTTCAAGGAGTTCCAAACATTCGTAGCCGTTTTCAGCTGTAAGGATTTCCATCCCCTCATGCTTCAGCGCATTTTTCAGAGCAAATATATTACGGTGATCATCATCGACGACCAGTACTGTTTTATTGCAGAATGGTTTAACCTTATTCCGATTTTCTTCATCCATTATAACTACATCCGATTCTCCTTGACCGTCAAAATCCGCGGTAGAATCATCGTGGTTAGCTGCTGCCACTTCCGGAGAAGCAGCTATTGCTTCACTGACATTTTTGAAGCCCTCTGGCATACTTGGAATAAAGAAAGTAAAGGTACTGCCTTGCCCTTCTTCACTATCTACAATGACCCAGCCTCCCAGAAGTTTGGCAAATTCCCGGCAAATAGATAGCCCTAGGCCCGTTCCGCCATATTTTCTCATCGTAGCTCCGTCACCTTGCTGGAACGCTTCAAAAATAAGTTTTTGCTTCTCTTTTGATATTCCGATGCCCGTATCCGTCACCTTAATTTCAACCCAATTGCTAGCTCCTTTTGTCTGTATCCATTGTGCTACATTTTCCTCATCAGCTTTTTGGATTCGGACAGACACAGAACCTTTTTCCGTGAATTTAAATGCATTGGATAACAGGTTTTTCAAAATTTGCTGGAAGCGCTGTTCATCCGTAAAGAAAATATCCGGAACGTTTTTACTTTTTTCTATTATAAAGTCAATGTTCTTTTTCTTCGCTACATGATCGAAATTACGATGCAATAACTCAGGAAGTTCACTCAAATTCATTTCGTCAAAGACCACTTCAAGTTTTCCGACTTCAACTTTTGATAAATCCAAAATGTCATTGATCAACATTAATAAGTCTTGGCCCGATGAATTAATGACACGAGCGAATTCCTGTTGCTCTTCATTTAATTTATTATCATTTGGATCTGAAAGCATTTCAGATAAAATCAGAATACTATTGAGCGGTGTCCGCAATTCATGGGACATATTGGCCATGAACTCCGATTTGTATTTTGAACTTAACTTTAATTCTTCCGCCTGTTTTTCAAGATTTTGTTTTGCAACTTGAAGCTCTTTTGATTTCTCTTCAGTTTCACGATTTCTCTCTTCTAATTGTTCATTGATCATTCTCAGCTCTTCAGCCTGTGTTTGCAGTTCCTCCGATTGAGCTTGCATTTCCTCTGATTGTGACTGCAATTCTTCCGATTGGGCCTGTAACTCTTCGGTCTGTGCTTGTGATTCTTTCAATAAACGCTCTATTTCCATCCGGCCTTCTACATTATTAATCGTGATGCCTAGAGTATCAAGAACCTGGTTCAGGAAAGATTTTTGCAACTTCGTAAAAGTCTCCAAACTCGCCAGTTCAACCATCGCCACAACTTCATCCTCAAAAACGACTGGCGCAATGACAATGCTTTTCGGGTTGACTTCCCCTAATCCTGTCGTAACCAATTGAAAATCTTCAGGAATATCGTCAATGACTTTGGATTTCTTTTCAAGGGCGCATTGTCCGATCAGCCCTTCGCCAAGACGGAATTCACGTCTGCCCGAATTTTCGCCATCTCCAGCAAAGCTGGCAAGCTTCACAAAACGCATATCAACACCCTCACCCCGTTTGACGTAAAAAGCTCCAATTGAAGCCCCCATCATCGGTGCAAGTCTTGTAATGAACCGGTCAGCCAGAACTTCCACATCAACAATGCGCTGATACATGGTAGCTATATCTGCCACACGGGTCTGGATCCAGTTCTGTTCACTAATCTTTTCAGTGAAATCTTTCTCTTTTCGATTATAGTCTTCAAGAGATTCCGCCATATCATTGAACGATCTCGCTATATCACTAATTTCATCAGTAGTTCGAACCGGAATTCTTGGTATGACCGATAAATTTTTAAAATCAATATTTTTGATGACATTCGTAATCGACTGCAGATCTTTCGAAGTACTGCGAATCATCCAAACAACCGTTACGGAAATAACCAAAATGCTGAGGATAACCGCAAAAATCACAAAACCGATCATATCTTCATAGGTTTGTTTCGAATTACTTAATGTATCTTTCATGACGTCTTCTTGGTAATCTTTAAATTCGTCCATCGTACTGATGACTTTCGTACGTTTTTCCCTTTGATCATCCATCAGGCTTGTTAAATCCGATGAGTTTCCCGACTTTATCTTTTGGATGATCTCAGCCTCCGTTATGGAGTAAGAAGCATATTGAGTCTCGAACTCTTTCAGTAATTGCTTTGCTTTCGCCTTATTTAACCTACCTGATAACCCAGCAATTTTTGATTCAATCAAACTATGATTCTCATTGATGATTTCAAGGCTCTCTGCTCTTTCTTCTTTGTTTACATCATTAGCTGCAAACAGGATCTCACGGTCCGACCTGGAAAAAAGCTGACGGATTTCCATCGAATCTTGAACTTTTTCATAGCGATTTTCAACTATTTCAGTCATGCTGCTCTTTAAATTGTTAAGCGTAACCATCATGAAAGAAAGTAAAATAGCCAAGAAAAGCAAGATTAAACCAAATCCCAACATTTGCTTCTTCTTAAAACCCATTTTCCCGCCCACCTTCGATACTTATTTATATCAGCCAAAAATAAACGGCTTTGCAAAATAAATCTTAATATTATCATCAGTACTACTTTGAAGAATTTTTTTATATTGAAACTTTAAAATGATATATATATAGATAGATTCATTGCTCAAAGTCAATTTTAACATTTTCCAAGCTAAAATGGTTACCTACAGTGTAATTTTTTATGGAATTTATTTTCCAATTACACAACAGTCTGTTTTAACCATTGTTATGATTGTCATCGTTCGAACCAATGAGCATTAATAAAAGCCAAAAGTTTCCACTTTCGGCTTTTGTTGTGATCCTGTTTATTTAATCTTCTTCACTTCAACATATAAAACATGGTGGCCGTCCATTTCCTTTACAGTAAATTCATATCCGGCGTATTCGATTTTATCCCCGATAGCAATCTCAAATCTGCCTGTCAGGAACCATCCTCCCAATGTATCGATATCTTCCTCCGGCAAATCGATCGCAAGGGTATCATTGACATCTTCAACTAATGTTTTAGCGTCGAATACATAATGCCCTTCATCAATCTTTTGAATGAGCGGACGTTCATCCTGGTCAAATTCATCACGGATTTCCCCGACAATTTCTTCAAGGATGTCTTCAACCGTTACAAGACCGGCCGTTCCGCCATATTCATCAGTCAAAACTGCCATATGGATCCGTTCCTTCTGCATTTTCAGCAGCAAATCATGAATGGCGATCGTTTCAAGAACACGGATGATGGGTGTCACAAAGGAATCCACTGTCAAAGCTGTTACATTATCTTCTGTAATCGTCGCTGTATAAAGTCTCTTGATATTGACCATTCCCACAACATTATCTTTATCACCGTCTATGACTGGATACCTTGTGTATTGTTCTTCTTGAATAAGTTCAACGACTTCCAATAATGGCATGCCTTTTTCGATAACGGTCATTTCCGTACGCGGAACCATGATTTCATTGGCGATACGCTCATCAAATTCAAATATCTGATTCACATATTTGTATTCCGATTGGTTGATCTCACCGCTTTTATAGCTTTCCGATAAAATGATGCGCAGCTCTTCTTCGGAATGGGCCATTTCTGACTCAGATGCTGGCTTTAATCCGAAAATGCCTGTCAGAAGGCGCGCAGAACCATTCAATAACCAAATGAATGGGTATAAAATGCGGTAAAAGAGAATTAACGGCTTTGCAAAAAGCAAGGTTACCTCTTCAGCCTTTTGAATTGCAACCGTTTTTGGTGCCAGTTCACCGACTACAACATGAAGGAATGTTACGGAACCGAAAGCGATCAGGAACGAGATGATGTGACTTATGGATTCCTCTAATCCCCATTTAGTGAACAATGGTTTTAAGATCGCCTCCACCGTCGGTTCACCCAACACCCCCAAACCTAAGGCGGTTACTGTAATCCCCAATTGACAGGCAGATAAGTACTCATCGATATGCGTTGTCACTTTCTTGGCTGCGAGGGCATTTCTATGCCCTTCTTCAATCAATTGATTGATTCGGGAACTTCTGACTTTAACGATTGCAAATTCCGATGCTACGAAAAAAGCGGTTAATGCTATTAATACAGCTACTGCTAATAACTTTATAAAAATCTCCAATATGTGCGGGTTCGCCATATAGTGCCAATCCTTCTGACCTTTGAATTAGACATGTACGGCTTAATCCCAAGCACCTCCTGTATAAATGGTTATTTTCGTTTCAAAATGAGATTTTTGCCTTATAACATGAACCAAAACCATTTAGCCTATATTCGTTAATATGCACCTTCGTACATAAAACTATAGAGATAAATTTTAATCATACCAGCAACAATAGTAATGATTGGATCAAGGCCATGCTTTCACTGGATACCTGTTTTTTTAGAAGATGCTCACTTTTTCCATCCTTTTCAATCAAGGTGATGAATTCTTGAAGTTCCTCGTTCAGGCCATCCATTTTATTTTTGAGTTGAAGACCTTTTTCCTCAATTGCTGATGCGGCTTCCATTTCCTTTTTAAGTAGTTCTTTAATTTCTTCCAATGAAAGGTTTTCTCTTTTGTATCCTTCGATACGGCGGAGCCTTTCAAGTTCACCGACTGAATAATAACGGTAATTAGAGGCGGAACGTTCTGCTTTAAGCAAGCCTAGGTTCGTATAATAATCTACGGTTCGTTTCGTAACGTTCGCCATTTCCGCCAACTCGCCAATTTTTAAAGTCTCGTTCCCAACATAACCCCTCCTAACCGTCACGTGATGGTTTGACAAACTGGAAGCATGTCATTTCCTCCATGACGTTTTATTCTATTCTATAATCATACATTATTTTATTTGAAATGAAAAATATTTATTACCCTCCTTTTACCCTTCAATGGAAAAACAAAAACCGATTAATTGAATAATCGGTTTAATTTTATCATTTAATCCATGGATTTATTTTTTTGTTTTAACTGAGAATTGATTGCTCAATATCTTAGGACCGCACTGGCATAAGGAAGAATGCTTTAGCCTTTTTATTGGTGTTCCGCATGTTTCACAAACTTTTACTACCATTTATACC
>NZ_JBHVQU010000146.1:0-9113 GCF_042886655.1 Peribacillus sp. NPDC058002
TCAAAAATCAAAAATACCTAAAAAGCACAAAAATATTATTTTATTAAATAGCTTATTAAATCTAATGATCGTGCCTTCGCCCTTGTGGGAAATAATATTGATTTCATCCGTGAAGTTTTCCATGATGGTGAATCCCATACCGGAACGTTCAAGTTCGGGTTTTGTCGTAAATAACGGCTGTTTAGCCTCCTCGACGTCTTCAATGCCCAGTCCTTCATCCCGGATGGTCAATTCCACAGTATCTCCTTCGATGACCACTGAAATGTAGACCCATCCTTCCGGATCACTTTCATAACCATGGATAATCGAATTCGTAACGGCTTCTGACACGACAGTCTTGATCTCTGTCAATTCATCCATCGTCGGGTCCAATTGGGCAATGAAAGCCGCAACAGTTACCCTGGCAAAAGATTCATTTTGGCTAAGTGCAGAAAATTTCGTTTCCATTTTATTTTTCATCTTAGGCAACCCCCAGTCTTTGCAAAGCGTTTTTTTCGGATAGTTCCATTTTAACAATTTTAAACAACCCTGACATCTCAAATAGCCGCTTTACTGCTGGAGAAATTGCACAGACCACCATTTCACCTTGCTTTTTGTTTACCTGCTTATAGCGCCCTAAAATAACTCCGAGCCCCGAACTGTCCATAAAATCCAATTCTTCCATGTTGAGGATGATATGCTTAATATTATGCTTTTGAATGGCTGCCTCTGCCTGGTTTTTCAATTTTTCTGCTGTATGATGATCCAAATCACCTTTGAGACGAATGCACAATACGCGGTTTTTCGCCTCCATATTAATCGTAAGACTCATTATATACAGCCTCCTTCACTGTCTTATAAAGAGTCAAATTCTCTTTTTCACCTGCCGATTCCTCCTTACTAGCAAAACTAGTGGAGTTTCGCCTAAATTAGTACGATTAACAGGCAATGCGACAATTTATTCTATTTCGCGTGGGTAAACATGCCGAAAGCCCTTTTATACAATTGCCACCAGCTCGCATTTTCAATAGTTTCCTTCGCGACGATCGGAGATTCGACATACACCTTACCGTTTTTCTTCAATTCAAGCGTACCAATTTCATCCCCTTTTTTAATCGGGGCAGCCAAATCTTTATCAAGCGTGATTTTTTTTGTAAAGTCCTTTGCCGTTCCGTTTTTGGCTGTCAAAACTGAAATAGGTTCACTTGTGACCCCCACCACGGATTTTTTGTGTCCTTTACTTACCTTGGCTTCACCTAACACCTCGCCGCGTTTATAAATCGGGTATGTGATGTATTGTGAAAATGCATAATCTAACATCTTGGTGACCTGAGCATTTCGTTCTTTTGGAGAAACAGCTCCGAAAACGACGGCAATGACACGCATATTCCCTTTTTTAGCAGTCGCTGTCAAACAATACTTCGCTTCATTTGTGAATCCTGTCTTCAATCCATCGACCCCAGGGTAAAATTTCACTAATCTGTTCGTGTTGACAAGCCAGAACTTCTTTTCGGTATTTTCACGGAGATAATCTTCATATGTACCCGTGAACCTTGTAATCGTATCGTATTTCAATAACTCCTTTGCCATTATCGACATATCATGTGCCGAACTGTAATGATCTTTAACAGGAAGGCCTGTTGCGTTTTGGAACTTTGTATTTTTCAACCCGAGATCTTTCGCCTTTTTGTTCATTTTCCTAACAAACTCTTCTTCCGAACCAGCTAGACGTTCAGCCATCGCCACCGATGCATCATTCGCCGAACCAATCGAGATGCCCTTGAGCATTTGTTCTGTTGTCATTTCTTCACCTGGCTCGAGAAAGATCTGGGAACCGCCCATCGATGCTGCATACTCACTAGTCCTGATTTTCTCCTTCATGCTAAGTTCGCCTTTATCGATCGCTTCCATGATCAACAGCATCGTCATGATTTTCGTCATGCTTGCCGGTGAAAGACGAGCGTCTGCATTTTTATCATAGAGAACAGTACCTGTATCCCGTTCAATCAAAATAGCGGATTTAGCATTTGCCGCTAATTCGACTCCTTTTTCTTCAGCTGCTTTTGTATGTGGGATGCTAAAACCCAATGCTACCAAAACGGTTAAAAATAGAGAAAGAATCCGCTTCATCTCCATACCCTCCAATCTTTATAGGTTTTATTTTTTCCATTAAACCCATTTTTATACAAATAAAGATGAATTTTGAAACATATACTGGATATAGGGCAACAAATTGAACCAAATTAAAAGAGGATGCGCATGGGCATCCTCTTTTAACATTCAATGGAATAAACGTGAAAAGGCCGCTCAATAGCGGCCTTTTTACGTTTATTCCATAATCTCTTTATAGATCAATGTAGGTTTTTCTATTTTCTCTTTTGAAATCGCAATGCTTTCATACAATTTTTCTTTTACCTTTGAAACATCTTCAAAATTGCTGTAAATCGTCACTAGGGATTCACCTTTTGCCACGGTTTCCCCGATTTTTTTACGAAGTACCAGTCCGACTGCCAAATCAATCTCTGATTCCTTTGTTGCCCGCCCGGCGCCCAACAGCATGGCTGCCGTTCCTACCTCATCAGCGATGATTTCCGATACATAGCCGTCCTCTTTCGCTTCCAGCTCGAAAGTATGAGCAGCCTGCGGTAGTTTTTCCGGCTGATCCACAACCGAACCATCGCCTCCCTGCGCTTCTAGGAAAACCTTGAATGAGTTAAGTGCAGAACCATCCTTGATCGCATTTTCCAGCAAGGTTCTTGCTTCTTCCAGCGAGCTTGCCTTTTTGGCAAGGTATACCATATGGCTTCCTAGTGTTAAAGAAAGTTCCGTTAAATCTTCCGGTCCCTCTCCTTTAAGCGTATCGATGGCTTCCTTCACTTCTAAAGCATTTCCGATTGCGTAACCCAACGGTTGGCTCATATCGGAAATGACGGCCATCGTGTTTCGTCCCACATTGTTTCCAATGCTAACCATTGCATGCGCCAACTCTTCGGAATCTTCGAGAGTTTTCATGAAAGCGCCCGCTCCCGTTTTAACATCAAGTACAATTGCATCAGCACCAGCGGCGATTTTCTTACTCATGATCGAGCCAGCAATCAAACCAATACTGTTAACGGTAGCCGTAACATCACGCAATGCATATAACTTTTTGTCGGCTGGAGTCAGGTTACCACTTTGTCCAATGACAGCTATCTTATTTTTATTAACAAGTCGAATGAACTCGTCATTTTCTATTTCGACATGAAATCCTTTTACAGACTCCAACTTATCGATCGTTCCGCCTGTATGACCAAGACCGCGTCCTGACATCTTTGCCACTGGAACACCTACAGCAGCAACCAATGGTCCAAGCACTAGAGTTGTGGTATCACCAACACCGCCTGTTGAATGTTTATCGACTTTAATTCCTTCAATCATAGATAAATCAATTTGATCTCCTGATTCGACCATCGCCATGGTTAGATCAGCACGTTCCTGCTCATTCATGCCTTTGAAATAAACTGCCATTGACCAAGCGCTCATTTGGTAATCCGGAATCGTGCCATCGGTAAACCCTTTGATGATGAACTGTATTTCTTCCGTAGTAAGAGCCTTTCCATCACGCTTTTTCTCGATTAAATCTACCATTCTCATATTAGAATCCCCACTTTTTCAAAGACACCGGATCTCTTTAGGTGTACTTGTATTTTTGTTCGTTTTATATGTCCTTAACGATATGCTTAACAAATTCAAGAAAACTGCTTTTCACTTTTTCAGTCGTTTCAATTACCTCTTCATGCGACAAAGGCTGATCAAGAATGCCTGCGGCCATATTTGTAAGGCATGAAATTCCAAGCACCTTCATACCACTATGCCTAGCCACGATAACTTCCGGAACTGTCGACATACCAACTGCATCCCCGCCAAGGATCCTTGCCATTTTCACTTCTGCCGGCGTCTCATATGTCGGTCCTGTATTTCCGATATAGACACCTTCTTTAATATCCAATCCTAGTGAAGCTGCTATTTTTTTTGCTTGCGTCCGAAGGCCTTTATTATAAGCCTCCGACATATCAGGGAATCTAGGGCCGAAGCGCTCTTCATTAGGACCAATCAATGGATTTGCCCCCATTAAATTAATATGATCCGTAATGAGCATCAAGTCACCTGGTTCATAGCTTTCATTTACGCTTCCGGCAGCATTCGTTACAATTAACTGCTCAACACCAAGTAGTTTCATTACACGTACAGGAAAAGTGACCTTCTCCATCGAATAGCCCTCATAAAAGTGGAAACGTCCTTGCATGGCTACAACTTTTTTGCCACTTAAATGTCCAATGACAAGCTGTCCAGCGTGTCCCTCCACAGTCGATACCGGGAATTCCGGAATTTCGTGGTATGGAATAGTTATCGGATTTTCAATTTCATCCGCCAATACTCCAAGCCCGGAACCAAGAATCAGTCCTATCTCCGGAGAGCCTTCAATTTTACTTTTTATAAATGAAGCAGCAATCTCTATTTTATTAAACATCTATTTACTCTCCCCTAAATTTAGATCGCCTAATATATTTTTTCCAAAGGCAGGCATTTTTACATCAAAATTAGCAGCGACCGTCGCCCCAATATCAGCAAATGTATCTCTTATCGGTAGTTCGGCACCTTCTGTAAATCGTTTGGAATAAACTAATAATGGGACATATTCACGTGTGTGATCGGTTCCTTCATGGACCGGATCATTCCCGTGATCGGCAGTGATGATCAATAGATCATCCTCTTTCAGTTTATCAAGGACTTCCGGCATCCGGGCATCGAATTCTTCCAATGCCTTTCCGTATCCCTCTGGATCGCGGCGGTGACCGTATAAAGCATCGAAGTCGACTAGATTAAGGAAACTTAACCCTTTGAAATCCTGTTCTACCGTTTGGATTAATTTATCCATTCCATCCATATTGGATACGGTCCTCAATGATTCAGTGACACCTTCCCCATCAAAGATATCAGAGATCTTCCCGATTGCGAGCACATCATATCCAGAATCTTTCAATTCATCCATTACAGTCCGGTTAAAAGGCTTCAACGCATAATCATGACGGTTAGGCGTTCTTTTGAAGTTGCCTGGTTCACCTGTGAACGGTCTGGCAATTACGCGTCCAACCTTGAACTCATCAGCCATTGTCATTTCACGGGCAATTTCACATATCTTGTATAATTCGTCTATTGGGACGATATCTTCATGTGCAGCAATCTGTAATACGGAATCAGCTGATGTATAAACGATCAGCGCACCCGTTTTCATATGTTCCTCGCCAAGCCTTTCAATGATTTCCGTGCCGCTTGCCGGGACGTTCCCAATAATTCCCCGACCCACCTTCGCCTCGAGTTCATTGACTAATAGTTCCGGGAAGCCATCTGGAAATACACGGAATGGAGTCGATATATTTAACCCCATGATTTCCCAATGTCCAGTCATCGTATCTTTTCCTGTAGAGGCTTCCTTCATTTTCGTATAGTATGCGAGAGGTTGCTGAGCTTTATCAATCCCCTTGATTTCACGGATATTGCCTAAACCCAATTTTGCGAGAGTCGGCATGTTCAATCCATTCATTCTTTCTGCGATATGGCCAAGTGTATCCGCCCCTTTATCGCCGAATAAATCTGCATCAGGCGCTTCGCCAATCCCAACTGAATCCATAACTACTACAAATATACGTTTAAATGCTGAATTTCCTTTCATGAGTCATTCCTCCTAAAATAGTAAATCACTTTTTATACTCTCTATAATACCCTTACTCTGCTCAGTTACTCTTCATTTAAATGAAATCGCGAGAACGTCAGAAGTCTGACCTCTCTACATTGTAAACGATTACCATGATGTAGACAAATAATATATTTCGGAATGAAACAAAGTGCCCCAAGATGCACATTGGAATTATTTGCAGCCCCTATAGCAGTCCGTACAAACGGAGAATAAGGCTGCTCCTTCAACTGCCCCGCAGTTAAATTCACAACCTTTTCTATCATTCTACTATTCTTTTAAGCTCGCGGATGGAATTTTGAATATACATCCTTGATCCGTACGTTCGTAATATGTGTATAAATTTGAGTTGTCGAAATATCCGCATGACCAAGCATTTCTTGGACGGCACGTAAATCAGCCCCGTTCATCAATAGATGTGTCGCGAACGAATGTCTTAGTGTATGCGGTGTAATTTCTTTTTCAATTTGTGCTGATTTTACAAGTTTTTTTAGAATCTTCCAAAATCCCTGCCTTGTCAGCCTGTTTCCATGATGATTCAAAAAAAGTGAATCTGTCCTGTGCTTGGGACTGGCCATTTTCCCCCGGGAACTTTCCATATAATGTTCTATCGCACCCAATGCAGTTTGTCCAATCGGAATGATCCTCTCTTTATTTCCTTTCCCTACGCAACGGACAAAACCCATCGATGCATGGACATCACTTACATCCATGGATATCAACTCACTGACACGCATACCCGTCGCATACATCAGTTCTAGCATCGCCTTATCACGTAAACCGAATTCATCCATTTTCTTCGGGGCATCCAATAGTGCTTCAACCTCTTCCATGCTTAATACCTTTGGAAGGCTTCGTTCCGGTTTTGGCGTTTCTATATGTATGGACGGATCCTGCCCGGTTACTTTTTCCCTTAGAAGAAATTGATGAAAAGACCGAATGGAAGCTATATGACGCGCCACCGTCTTCGACGATTTCCCTTGATCCTTCAAATGCACGAGAAAATGCAGGATGTTCACCCGCCGTGAATCATTCCAGGCTTCAATGGTTTCAACATCTTTCAGATAGCTCCAATATGATCTTAAGTCACGCTCATACGAGACGAGCGTATTTTTGGCAAGTCCCTTTTCAATGGTTAAAAAATGAATGAAATCCCTAATTTGATTCTCCATATTCATTACTCCCCGTTTAAATAAAACAACATTAAGCGTTCAAGCCATGCATCATCACCCGTATCAACAGCTTTCGATACTTTTACGGCCATGCCTTTCGGTTCATCATAACGATGATAACTTTGATATTCCTGATTTAACCATACCATTCCTATATAAAAAAGAACAGTGAAGCTAACAAAGAGAACCATCACTTTAGCCGTGTGCAAAACAAGCGATAATGATGTTTTCATCATCTTTCCCCTCCCATTCGATCCTTTGTATCAATCTATGCCCAACAGGACAAGTTTTATACGTGTTTCGGAAAGGAGAAAACAAAAACAGCTCTTCCTTGAGAAAATAGGTTTTTAAAATGCAGAAAACCTTCTCCATTAAATGGAAAAGGTCCGACTTCATTCACCTTAATTTTCTTCTTTGTCATGACATCGATGACAAATGCCATGAAAGGTTAATCTATGGTCTTTAATCTTGAAGTTCCAGTCGCGTTCCACGATGTCTTCTACGTCTTCAAGTAGGTCTTCCTGGATCTCATCTACCGCACCACATTCCACACAAACAAGATGATGATGGAAATGCGCAGCTCCTTCTTGTCTTAAATCATAACGGGAAACCCCGTCTCCAAAGTTAATTTTATCTACTATCTTCAATTCAGTCAGCAACTCTAGCGTACGGTAAACTGTTGCCAATCCAATTTCCGGCGACTTTTCTTTGACAAGGAGGTAAACGTCTTCTGCGCTTAAATGATCCTCTTCATGCTCAAGTAAAACGCGGACGGTCGCTTCTCGCTGAGGCGTTAATTTGTAGCTGGACGAGTGTAACTGCTTTTTTATCCTATCAATTCTGTTTTCTATTTCCATACCTAATATTCCCTCCCGCGCCGCTATCTTATCCATTATATCAAAAGAGGGAAAACTGTCAAAATAGATTTCTTGTTAATGATAAAAAAATTTGCGGGAACGGTAAATTTTCATTAATGACCCAATAAACTTACGACATTTTTCATTAAAGAAGGGGATAGGTACGCTTCAAACGCAGCAGCCGTAATCAAAAATAACCCCGACAAAACCAATGAGAAAATATACCGCGAAATTATCGGCTTCAGCGGTTCACGAACCTGCTTTAGGAAAATCCGGCTGATCATTTTCATTGATAGTGCGACGGCAAGGACGGTTATTACGATGAATATCGGTACGATGAATATATTTTGGGGCAGAATGGCGACAAACGATAATAAGAATCCGCTCCATCCCATTTGATTTACTAAAAAGCCGACTGTGAATCCAACAACCATCCCTTTTATAAATAACAAAACCAGGATGACAGGCAAACCGATGACCGATATTCCCAGAATCCAGATGACCCCGATATATTTTATATTATGCATAATACTTTGACTGAACATATCATGCGAAGATGCAAATTCACCCTTGGATACTTGTCCGAAAAATTGCGATAAATAATAGAACAAGTCTTCCTTTTGGGTAAAGCTCAAACTATTCACCAATATTGCCCCAAAAATGACACCCATCAAAAAAAGCACAGTGATAAAGACATATAATGAGGAATGTTCGTTAATATGTTTCATTACGGCATTTTGTACGACAGATTTTTTTTTCATCTTTCATCCTCCCAACTCCGCTTACTAGAATCTATGTTTTCACTCTCTCATTTATGCTAAGAAAACTTTCCCCATCAGCCAAACACTTTGAATTCAATTCGTGTTATAATTTTCCATATCAATAATATGGAGGCAGGATATGAAAGCTATATTAATGGATTTTCCCGAAAAAATTGAAACCCCGCGATTATATCTAAGACCTTGTCAACCTGGCGATGGCCTGGACCTTTACGAAGCCATTGTCCATTCTAAACCTGAATTGAAACAGTGGCTGCCGTTTGCACATCAAGATTTTTCGTTGGAAACTTCTGAACAGAACGTCCTTAAGTCCTTTGCGGACTTTATTTTAAAAGAGGATATCAGGCTCCATATTTATAGGAAAGAAGACGATCAATTCATTGGCTCCACTGGTCTGCACCGAATTGATTGGGATATCCCTAAATTCGAAATTGGCTATTGGATTGATACAAGATACAGTAAACTAGGCTACATAACGGAGGCAGTGGAAAGGTTAACCAAATTTGCCTTTTACCATTATGGGGCAAAACGAGTTGAAATCCGCTGTGACCCTAATAATATAGCCAGCAAACGGATTCCTGAGAGTATTGGA
>NZ_JBHVQU010000147.1:0-9009 GCF_042886655.1 Peribacillus sp. NPDC058002
CAAGGGTTTGAAAGATTAATACATGGACATATATTGTTCGCGTTCCCATGGGTGATGCATTGTAATCGAGTTGTTGATTACTCTACTAACAAACGTGCATTCACAAGGGAACAAGAAATAGTGATCGGCACCAAAGCTTTCAAGGAATTTGCTATGAAGGTTAAAAGTGGGGTTAAGATGCATAAAGGACAGTTTGCCTACTTCAACGGGATTGTAAACAAGCTTATGACTAATCTTTACTTTGATACTGAATTTATGGACAACCTTAATTAATCGCAGATAAGGTTTTTCCTGGCCATGGATCTTATGGCACTAACGGGGCAGGTTAGTTGAACAATCGTCATTAGCTTTTATTCAACAATCGGGCCATTTAATGGAATAGTACATCTAAAGAAATCTGGGTATTCATGTTAAATTTTAATAAGTTGAAGAATTCTATTGCAATGAAAAAACAAAAATTTACTGGAGCTTATCTGTTACCAGAAGAAAGAGCTGTAATTAAGCATAGATTATCAGCTCTTTTTTTTACAAAAGAAGCAGATTAATTGAAAAACAAAAAAGGCTGCAGTAAGAACTACACCCTCTGTATTGCTGGTAAAAGCACACCAGTTAAGCAACTCTTTACTTTTGATTGTCATTAAAGTCCTGCGGAAGCTTGACGAAGTAATGAGATGAGCTGTTCGGCATCAATCGTAGCTTCTTTTTGGAACTTTATAGATTTTCTTTCTGGAGGTCCATCAAACATGCCTTCAGGAAGATCCAGTGTGATGGCATTAAAAATGGTAAAACTAACTGCTGCTTTAGAAATTGAGACAACAGCAGTGTACTTTCCGTTTTTTAAAAAATGTGGCTTTTTGTATTGAATGCGTTCATGTACATCTGGTATGGCCTTGTGGACGACCTCCCGCAGATTAGTGGCAAGTTCTCCCTGCCAGGGTTCTTTTAATGCATCAATAAAATCGGTTACTTCTTGATTCATTATGCATACTCTCCTTTTTGTAAGTAGTGAATTTTTTTGAATTTCGGATGGTTTACGGTTTGGTAATCATCCACGTAACACCGAATTTATCTATAACTTCTCCATAGTATGCGCCCCATGGCTGCAAAGCAAAGGGATACTTGTTTTCTCCACCCTCACCAAGCTTTGCATATGCTTCTTTAGCTTCAGACTCATTGTCATAGGTTAAAGCAAGACTGATGCTACGGCTGCTGGATACCGGTTCAAAGGAATCGGAGATCATTAGCATATTCCTTCCAGCTATTATCAAAGATAGATGCATAACTTTATCCTTTATCTCTTCTGGAGTTCCTGGTGCCTCACCGAATGTTTTAATTGATAGAATTTCCCCACCGAGTGACTCTACGTAAAAATCCGCCTGGCTTCTTGCATCGTCCGACATTAGATATGAGTTTAATTGTGCTCCCATTTTTTCAACAACCTTTCCATTTTAATTTGTCCTTCTATAAATACGACGAATATGCATTGGAGAAATCGACAAAGGAAAAAACTTTTTTAAATTTTTTTCAACATATTAAGGTTTTCTTGTAAAGAGGCTTCCATCGCCTTTATTCCGGGGTCTTGTATGGATTCTAGTTTCTCTTTTAGCCTTCGTAGTTCTATCTCGTACTTGCCTCTTACCTTAGGAACCGGAATTCTTAGCGCCCAGTTTAGCGCCTCGTCCTCCGTACTCACATCAATCAACATATATTCCGTGATAAGGTCTTGGTTTACCGGAAATGGGCCTGCCAATACCTGTGGCTTTTCACCTTTCTTTGGATACGTTATTCTTAACCCGGTTGAACTTGGCTGAAGCTCTTCATCGGCAAGAAGTGCACCCTTTTTAGCCAGTGAATTCTTATACGAAATCATTGCTTCGCGGTAATCCTTTCCGTCGGCTAATCCTGCCTCCGAGTACTCTGTGGCTTTGATAATCAATAAAAACCTCATTGTGATCCCCTCCTCGTTTAAATTGGAAGAAATGAAGAGCAGAATAGACTGCTCTACTATTCCTTTACCAACACGACGAATAAGGAACGAGATAATCGACAGGGCTGGGAAAAAATTTTATTTAGATGTTCCTTTTCCACATTCCATTGCGCGATTAAGTAGCAGGGTTCGTTCACGTTCATTCTGGGTTAGTGATGCAGCACGTTTAAATTCTGTCCTAGCTTCATCGTAACGCCCTAGCTTCACCAAGAGATCTCCGCGAACACTCGGTAATAGATGATATTTCTTTAAGGATGGGTCAGTATTCAACTCGTCTACAATCTGGATGCCAATGTCCGGACCGAATGCCATGGATATAGCAACTGCCCGGTTTAATTCTACGATTGGCGAGGGCATAACAATCGAAAGAGCTTCATAAAGTGCGGCAATTCGTGGCCAATCTGTCTCCTCTGGAGTCTGTGCCTGAGCATGACATGCAGAGATGGCTGCCTGCAATGAATATGACCCAAGTGAACGCCCTAACTTCCTGCTGCGCTCCAGTGCAGCTAAACCACGGCGAATCAATAATTGATCCCACTGTGCCCGATTTTGATCCATAAGAAGGACAGGTTCTCCTTTCGAATTAACTCGAGTTTTGAACCGGGAAAATTGAATTTCCATTAAAGCAACTAGTCCATGAACTTCCGGTTCATTAGGTGCGATTTCGGCAAGGACACGTCCCAATCTCAGTGCTTCTTGGCACAGTGAAGGACGAATCCAGTGGTCCCCGGAAGTTGCTGAATATCCTTCATTAAACATAAGGTAAATCACTTCAAGTACGGTCGACAGGCGATTATTAAGTTCCTCTCCAAGAGGTACCTCAAAAGGAATTCTTTTTTCGTTAAGGGTTTTCTTAGCTCGGACAATTCTCTGAGCAATGGTTGATTCTGCGACGAGGAATGAACGTGCAATTTCTTCTGTGGTAAGTCCGCATAACAGGCGCAGTGTCAAGGCAACTCTGGCATCCTGTGATAATACTGGATGACAGGTCATGAAAATCAGACGAAGGAGATCGTCACCAATCTCCCCATCCAGAACATGATCTATGTCTTCCTCAGTAAATAAATCCGTATTCTTAGCAATCTCTACATACTTTTGATCACGAATCTTCGTTCTTCGCAAAAGATCAATAGCACGCCGTTTCGCAGTCGTCATCAGCCATGCGCCAGGATTATCTGGTATCCCAGCATGTGGCCATTTTTCAAGAGCAATCACCAAAGCATCCTGAGCCAGATCCTCTGCAAGACTAATATCCCGTACCATTCCGGTTAACTTTGCAATGAGTTTTGGTGACTCTATTCTCCATATCGCTTCAATCGTTCGTTGTGTTTGGGGCAAACTCACGCTTTCTTTTGCTCCTCTACTAATTTGCGAAGTGCTGCTTCTTTTTCCAGAAATTCTGGATTATCGGTCAAGCCCACCGGCTCAAATACCTGTCTAAGCTCAATTTCTCCCTGTCCAAATCCATGTGGATCTGGCATCCGTAATGCCCATTCAATAGCTTCTTCTCTTGATTTAACTTCAATCAGAGTATACCCTGCAATTATTTCTTTTGCCTCTACAAACGGACCGTCCATAATCTTTGGTTTAACACCCGGTTCTGGATAGGAAATCCTTATTCCGCCTGAACTAGGATGTAGTCCATCTCCTGCTAACAAAACACCTGCTTTCATCAATTCTTCGTTATATTTCTGCATAGCCTCAATAAGCTCCGGACTAGGCATTTTTCCTTCCTCTGAATCTGAAGTCGCTTTTACAATCATCATAAATCTCATAAGTATAACCTCCTAATTTATGGTGAAGCTTCAAATCGCATAAGCAAATCCGCTTCTATTTATACAACGAATACCTGCCTGTTAAATCGACAATCGAAATTACTTTTTTGTAAAATTTTTTGCCTAATCAGTGATTAGCCGCAAAAAATACTGTAAGCTCCGGTGATACTTTTTTTGTATCCAGCTTCTTAGTATGGCCGAGACCTTTTTTACTCAGCAATTGCGCATTGGGGAGTACGTTTGCCAATGCTTGAGCACTATGACGAAGAGATGCAGGGCTCTCTGTCCCTTCTAATACCAACGTTGGCATCGTAACACTGCTCCACCATTCAGCAGACAGTTCCTTTCCCTCCATATAGCCATCCAACAAAGCAGCATCATAGGGAAGCGTATGTGCGACCGCCATAAGCTTAGACCACACACCTGGCATAATGCGCATCATGCTGACAACAAACGATGGTGCCCCCATACCCTTGGTCATAAAGTACTTAATGGCTTCAGCTCTGTTATCCTTGGCAATGAGTTCAGCCGTATGCCTTGTAAAATCTTTCGGCGGCTTACGATCCTCCGCTTTTACCACGAAAGGAGGTTCGTGCAGAGCTAATTTAGTAATGTTTACCCCTTTCTTTGCTGCTAGTAGGGCTAAAACAGCTCCCGAAGATAATCCCCAAACATATGCCGATCCACCAGCTTCATCAATCAAAGCTTGAAGGTCTTCAATTTCACGCTCAACATCATACGGCTGTGTATCACTGCTATCTCCTCGGCCACGGCGGTCGTAGTTGTAAACCGTGAAGTACTCGGACAACAGATTAGCCAACTCTACCTGCTGAGGAAATTTTCGGTAGCTGAAGGCACCTGCTACCAGTATGAGAGCTGGTCCTTGGCCAACTTTGTCATAAGCGATTTTCGATCCGTCCTTTGAAGTAACTAAATGCATTAATTTTTCCTCCTTTGTTGTAACTGACTTTTTAGATATTAACTTAGATTATATCCGCTTCTAATAAGTCGACGAACCACTATAAACAAAATCGACACATCCAAAAAATAATTTTTAAAATTTTCTTTGCCAAAACATATTGAATTCATTTATTAATCCTTATTGGATATTTAAGAACTTTTTTATCTTATATACGCCAATTTTGTTTTAATATCCTTTTAAAAAAAGGAGCCAAATTTTTTTCTTGCTAATGCTCGCTATTTGAAAAGAGTTACTCCGAATTGATACTTTCGTCTGTATTTGGATTCATTAACCTTCAACTTCTAGGAAAAGGGGTCTCCTTGGAAACTGAAAGCGTAAAAGCATAGTTAATTAACTTTCACAAGTATGCCTGTGGAAGTTTGTTCTTTCTTAGCAGGAATTTGTTACTAATAGCTGCTAAGGAAACTCCTTTTTAATAATTGATATAAAGTTTGTGAAATAATGTACTTAAACAAACGGGTGCGTCGTATTATAAGGTTAGCCAGTTTTTACTGGGTGACCTTATAATACGAACGCACCCGTTACTTAAAGTGTATTTCTTCACAAACCTTTCGAAAGGAAGGACTACCGCAGCAACCCCTAGACAATTCAATCCCCCCGTTAGCCACACATGCTGCCGAGCCGCACCACAAATGAGTTGGAGAGTAGTGATGGAAGGTTACGATTAAATATTTCTCCATTTACTAAATCGTATTAACAAATGGGCAACTCTTTTTAAGAAACCCGGCGGATCGAGACAAATTGTTATCCATGAACCTGCCACAAAAAGTATCCAAAACCACACCCTATAGAATAATCGTTTTGTGTTAAACATTATTTTAGAAAATGCCTGTTACGAAAAGATCGTCGTCCATCCTAGGACATTTTTTTTATTTATGCCAGATGAAGCGATACATTTTGCCCAATTTAAAAACAGGGCTTTTCCAATAAGAACACGCAATTAAATCATCTAATAAAATGATACTAACTAAACTCGTACAATTCTTTGGCCTTCATTATAAGGAGACGGTAGAACATGAGTATCATAAATGGTAAGGAATTTATTGAACGTTTAAATAAAATGAAAAATGAAATTTGGTTTGATGGTGTAAATATCAAAGGGGCAATTTCAGACCATCCTGCCTTTAAAGGAATTCTTAAGTCAAAGGCTTCCCTTTATGATTTACAAAATTCTCAGGATCTAAAAAATGAGATGACTTTCTTTTCTTCAGAAAACGAAAATCCTATTGGACTATCTTACTTACAACCCAAAACGAAAGAGGATTTAAAAAGAAGAAGAAAAATGATTGAACATTGGGCAAGACAAACGCATGGAATGATGGGAAGAAGTCCTGACTATATGAATACGGTTGTAATGAGTTTTGCCTCTTCCGCCAATGTTTTAAGTCGTAGGAAAAATTGTTTTCCTGAAAACATTCAATCTTTATATGAAAGAGCAATTAAACATGATTTATCATTTACACATACCTTTATTACTCCGCAAGTGAATCGTTCACAAGTCTATTTGGGCTTTTCCAATGAGCCAATTTCCGCTAAGGTGATAGATCGAAATGAAAAAGGATTGGTTATCAAAGGTGCCCGCTTACTTGCCACTCAAGGTGGTTTAACGGATGAAGTTTTAGTTATTTCTGCACCAAGATTGTTTTTTGATCCTAGCGAGGCGTTCGCCTTTTCCATTCCTTCTAATACGAAAGGATTAAAATTTTTTTGCAGGGAATCCTTTGTGGGGGGAGAATCTTCGTTTAATTATCCGTTAAGTTCAAAATATGAAGAAATGGACTCAATCGTCGTCTTTGACAATGTTTTAGTTCCATGGGACCGCGTATTTTATTACGATAATGTAGATGCAGCTACAGATTTCCTTGTTGAAAGCTCTTTTTACCAATTTACCTATCATCAAGTCATAACCAGACAAATTGTAAAAACAGACTTTTTTCTTGGAGTTGCTCAACTTCTTGTCGAGACAATTAATGTTGGAGAGTATCAACATATACATGAAAAACTCTCCGAAATCATCATCGGTCTTGAAACCATGAAAGCACTTTTAGAGAAATCAGAAAATGATGCAGAATTGGATGAATGGGGATTTATGCGTCCTAGTATTATTCCATTACAAGTGGCTAGTAACATCTTTCCTAAAATTTATCCCCGTTTCAGCGAAATTATACAAATAATTGGTGCTAGCGGAATGATATCAATACCAACGGAAAGCGCGTTTGATTCCGAAATTCGTTCAGAACTCGACCAATATCTTCAAGCAGATGGTATGAATGCCGAAGACCGTGTGAAACTTTTCCGTTTGGCATGGGATCTTACGATGAGTTCGTTTGGTACAAGGCAAACCCAATATGAAAGATACTTTTTTGGTGATCCTATTCGATTATCCAGTAATTTATACAAAAACTATATAAAAGATAAACACGTTGAAGAAATTAGAGGATTATTGAATCTAAAAAATTAAGAGTGTCTTATCAAATTGTCAATGCAGTATCCTCCAATTATAAATTCACAAACCAAAACCTTCACCATTTCCAACACGAAACAGGCGTTTCTACTATTGTAGAAACACGCCTGTTTTACAGATACTTCTTTTCATTGTTATTGACGGCTTTATCAGCAAATCTTAATACGGGTAGTGGTGGTATGGGTAGTGTGGGTGCGGATAGCCTGGAGCTCCAAAACCAAGTCCTGGTCCATAACCAAATCCTGATCCTGGTCCACCTAAACCATCCCTCTCATTATAGGCATTATTCATACAAACTTCATCTTCCTCATTTCATTTACATTAGAGCATATGCATTTGGGTAAAAGTTCTTGGGTATTTGTCTTGAATTTTAGAATTTAAAGGACATATGCCTCATCCAACAGATAAAATGAACTTTTCATTCAAAACTATTAGTCTGTATTAAATCAATTCACCACTCAATTGTAATTATCCAAACCGTACTCTTTTTCAACTAACCTGCCCTTGTTAGTTCATTAAGAAATTCAACAACACCTTTAACAGAGCTTCAACAAAAAAATAGCCCCTACTCAATACGAGTAAGGGCTATTGATTATGCCGCAAACAATTTAGTGAAGGTAGCTTTACCTGCTTTCTTATCTACAATTATCTTTTTAGCTTTCTGGAATTTAGATAATGCTGATTCAGTACCTTTTCCAAAGATGGAATCGAGTGATCCAGGACTATATCCTTCCAAGTAAAGTGCAGCCTGCAGAATCCAAGTAAGATTGCATTTTGCACCTTTTTGGACAGTGACAATTGCAGCCTTAGTTTTAGCTCCCCACTTTCCATCCACAACTAAATTTTTATTAAATTGTTTATTAAGTTCAGTTTGCAGTACTTTGATAAGTGAGGATTTTGTTTTAGGACCATTAAATCCATCCACAATTAGGCCAGTTCCATATCGGCTATTTAAAGTTTTTTGAATGGACTTAATTGTTTCATCTCCATTATTCTTGGATGGCTCCTTAGTAATCTCTGAAATTTCAAAGAAAGGATTGGTTTTTTACCAACCATAATCTGTGAATAGGATAATCCACCCGTCATTTCCAAGTGAGGATAATCTTTAAAGCTTGTCCAATCTCCCCCCTATTTAAATCCCAATTTTTTACCAATAGCAGCCACTCGTTTCCAATTAGAATTAATCGTCCACAATGCTGTTTTGCCGTCATCGCTTACTAGTAAATAGTCAATTGCTACACCAAAGTTATGGAAAGATTGTCCTGGTTTAGCGTTCGTTACAATAGGTTTAGCTAGATTGCTATAGTTCTTACCTTTGTAAATATAAAAACGCCCTTGACCAAATAGAGAAGCCTGTTCTTCCATTGAACTTAAACCTGCGCAGATTTGTGCGTAAATCCCTTCTTTATAGGCACGCTTAATCATTTCTAAAGCAGATGCTTTAACCACTGAATTCATACAAGAGCCCATGTTTTTCACTGAACGATCCAATAACGTTTGCAATGCTACTGTCATTTTCCATCGTCTCCTTTTAATTTAAATTCATAATAAAAAGCCACCCGATGGGCAGCTTACTTTAATCCATTCTTTTTCAAGACTTCTTCTTGTTTTTGAGCTTTTTTAGTCACTAAATATTGATTCTTATATACTCCATATAAAGCAAACCCAAGAGGGACTGCAGCAGTAAGGAAGTTAATAAATGAGTTGATTGATGCCAAAATCCACCCTATTTAACGCATTCAGCCCTATCTTAAAAAGGGCTGAGTTGCCCTCTCTTCCCATCCATTCCCTTTGTCATACA
>NZ_JBHVQU010000148.1:0-8897 GCF_042886655.1 Peribacillus sp. NPDC058002
CTCTTCATGCAGTACACTCTCCTTTATTACAACACGCACTTCAATTTCTTCACGAGGAAGTAGAGAAGAAACAATTCCTAAAACTTCGTGTGTATACTTTCTTGCCCCTCCTCCACCGGCTGGGCCATTTGTGTAAAGAGATTCAACCTCTTCACCAATTTTAGCGGCTTCGCTTAGACTTTGTGCTTTAGCTGCGACTCTTAGTCGGACTTCGTATGGTTCATTCCATTGCCCAAACGTATTCCGGTGTGTGGATGAAACACCGATATAATCAATCCGCAACTCATCAAAACTCTTCTCAAGTCTCGTTCTCATAATGTCTCCAGCTAGTTGTGCCCGTCCCAATGCATTTGAACCTGCATATGAAATTTCCCCTTCTCCTATAAACCCTGCATGGTAACCGACGCTTACTTTTAACGTTTCCGGCCGTTTCTTTCCTTTCCCTCCTGTTACTTCAATTCGATTCGGTCCTGCCTCTCGAAGCTTTACTGACATGAAGTCTGCAATTACATCAGGTGTAATGTATTCGTTAGGATTTGTGACTTCATATAAAAGCTGTTCTTTCGCCGTCATTAGATTGATAACTCCACCTGTATTTGAAACTTTTGTAATCAAGGCAGAACCGTCTGCTCGAACCTCCGCATACGGAAATCCTAAGTTCTCCAAGTGTGGAACATCCTTTTTCCCAGGATCTGCGTAATAACCACCAGCAATTTGACCTCCGCATTCCAAAAGGTGGCCAATAATGGTTCCTTTTGCAATCAAATCTGTCTCGTCAACCGACCAGCCGAAGTGGTGAACCATTGGCGCTAAAAATAAGGATGGATCCGCCACTCTCCCGGTCAGAATAATGTCTGCTTCTTTTTCTAACGCAGGTAAAATAGCTTCAACACCAAGATAGGCATTTGCCGATAAAATTGGGCCATATGAATGTAGAGGCTTATTTGTTTCCATAGTCTGTGCATCTGTTTCCAGGAATGACGATACATCATCCCCTGTCACAGCCGCCACTTTGATAGAAAGACCTAGTCGTTGGGCAATTTCAATTACTTTTTCAGCACCACTGACCGGGTTGGCTGCTCCCATATTTGTAATTAAGCGCACACCATTTTGAATGAGTGTTGGAAGTAAAAGCTCCATACGCTTTTCAAGCAGCGGATCATAGCCCAATGAAGAATTCTCTTTTTTTCGCTTATGCGCCAGCGCGATTGTCCGTTCAGCCAAACATTCCAACACTAGATAATCCAAATTCCCTTTTTCTGCAAGGAGCAGTGCGGGTTCCAACCGATCACCTGAAAATCCTGCACCTGATCCGATTCTAATCAACATAATCACCTCAAATAATAGTAATAGCTCCTGTTAGCAGGGCTACAATAGTCATGATAATTGTTGTTCCAAATGCCCATTTAAAAATAAAACGCTGATGATCCCCTAAATCAACGCCTGTCATTCCTATAAGAATAAACGTAGAGGCTGTTAATGGACTTAATGGGAAGCCGGTTGTCATTTGCCCCAGTATAGCTGCCCGGCCAACTTCGATGGGATCAATTCCAAAAGTAGAAGCGGTTTGACTAATGATAGGTAAAACTCCAAAATAGTAAGCATCCGGTGTAAAAACTAAACTTAGAGGCATGCTTGTTATAGCTGTCAAAATAGGTAAGTAGCCCGCCATCGCTTCAGGAATAACCGACACCATTGAAAGCGCCATTGCATCAATCATTTTTGTTCCGGTCAAAATACCGGTAAAAATGCCCGCCGCAAAAATCATGGTCGAAACCATAACAACGTTGTTTGCATGACTTGTGATCCGCTCCATCTGTTGTTTTTGGTTTGGGTAATTCACCAATAAAGCAATTGCAAAAGCAATAATAAATAAAGTAGGTAGTGGAAGCCATACTTTGATTAAAGCGATGAGAAGAATCAGTGTCAAAATAAGATTGAACCAAAAAAGTTGGGGACGTTTAAATTCTAACGTCGTTGCCGCTAATTCTTGAAAAGCTATGTTGTCCTTTTCCCCCATATCTATAATCCCTAATCTTTCCCTTTCTCTTTTTCCAAGCAAATAGGATGAAAACAACACCCATAGGACACCTGCAACCATAGCAGGTAGAATAGGATTAAATAGTTGAGCAGAAGTGACATTCAAAGTTGCCATCGCCCTTGCAGTTGGACCGCCCCAAGGTGCAAGATTCATGACACCTGCGCCCAAAGCCACTACACCTGCTAAAATGAGAGGGTTCATCTTCAATCTCTTATAAAGAGGAAGTAGGGCGGAAATAGTAATCATAAAAGTAGAAGCACCATCCCCATCCAAGGATACAAGCATCGTGATAACAGCCGTGCCCACCACCACTTTTAAGGGATCTCCTTTCACGATAAGAAGCATCTTGGATACGATTGGATCAAACAAACCCGTGTCCATCATCAGTCCAAAATATAAAACAGCAAAAGCCACCATAATTCCCGTAGGAGCAACCTTTACGATACCAGCTAACATCATTTCTCCTATCCCCAAGCCAAATCCGCCAATCAAAGAGAAAACGATTGGCACCAACACCAGAGCGATTAAGACTGATAAACGTTTTGTCATAATGAGGTAAAGGAAAACCCCTATTGTCAAGAAACCTAAAATAGCTAACATATAATCCCTCCCAATGAGTCGTAAATTGAATGTTTACTGACATAGTTCAGATGAAATTTTTTCCCCACGAGGCATATTTACCAAGGATTTCATTGCCCTTTCTATAAGAATTTTGCTGTGCACTATACTTTTGCAAGAACCATGCCTAAACAATATTTAAATTATTATTGCAGTTTGATTTTCTTAGGTGTTTGTTCACTCTAATGCTGATTTATCAGTTATTTAAGTACTCATTTAAAAATTTTAAAAACAAAAAAAGAAAGCACTTTGTTGATAGCGCTTTCATTTATAGTGGATTCAAATTCTAATTTTTTAGAAAATATCACTAAGATTCTCAAATAAATTACTTTATCCCCTAATTCTAAAGCCTTGGTTGATTTCTAATTTTTTAGAAATCAATGGATATTATTCTAATTTTTTAGAAATCACTTTAAATAATACGGTATTTTTTCATTTTATTATATAAGGTGGCCAAGGACACCCCTAGAGAATTTGCGGTCTTTTTTCTTCCTTCCATATCATTTCCAAACCGCCCCAAAATTTCTTGGATGAATTTTGATTCTGCTTCTTCCGTTATATCCTTTAGTGTTTGACCGTTTGGTTTTAGAGTAGAATCTAAGCGATTCAATTCGAGCTTCATCAATACATCAGGTAGGTGTTGGATCTTTATCTCCATACCTTCTGCCATACAAGTTGCATAGTCAATCACATTTCTCAATTCCCGAACATTGCCAGGCCATTCATATGACCGTAAAAATTCTAAAGTTTGTTCGTCAATAGTGTACATAGAACCCTCCTTAACAGATGGAGTTAATGACGAACGAAGCAATGAATGAACCAGTTCAGGGATATCCTCTCTTCGTTCTCGAAGAGGTGCTATCTTTAAGCCTATAACATTAAGTCTATAAAACAAATCTCCGCGAAAATGATTTTTATTTACAAGCTGTTGTAGATCACGATGTGTAGCGGCAATAATCCTGACATCAATATTTCGCTCTTCTGTTTCTCCTACTCTTCTGATCTTACTTTCTTGTAACACCCTAAGTAACTTAGCCTGAAGATCATATGACATATCACCAATTTCATCCAAAAAGAGCGTACCCTGGTCTGCCATTTCAAATAAGCCGATTTTACCGCCTTTTTTTGCATTGGTAAAAGCCCCATCTCCATAACCGAATAACTCACTTTCTAATAAAGAAGGTGGAATTGACGCACAATTAACTGGAATAAAAGGCTTATTACCACGATGGCTTTTATGATGAATAGCCTGTGCGAATAACTCTTTTCCTGTCCCGCTCTCGCCGATAATTAAAATTGGAAAGTTGGAATCGGAAACCCGTTTTGCCACATACACAACGTCCTTCAACCCGCCATCTTTTCCAATGATGTCATCAAAAGTGTATTTTACTTGATAAAGCGAATTCATCTGCTTTTTAAGCTGCCGGACTTTCTCGTTTTGTTTTTGAAGTTCAATTGACAATTTATGAACTTCAGTTAAACTTTTGCAGACGGACACAGCGCCAACAACCTGTTCATTGAGAATAATTGGAGCCATATCGACCACATATTCTCGGTCTTTTGTCTTTCGGTAGACTCCAACACGACACCGACAATCTTTTAGTGTTTTTGTAAGTTGCGCTCCGGGCCGATATTTTACCAGTGGCTTCCCTATGATTTCAGCAGTAACACCTGTAATACGTGTATATTCAGGATTGATCATCCTTACATACCCATTATGATCAATCACTAAAACACCATCATTGATTGATTCTATAATTGCTTTCCACCAGCCTATGCTATTTTCACTAATTGAAGCATTGTTTTTATTATTTGATTGCTCTTTCAAGGAAATAACTCCTTTCACGGCTTATAGTCCATATTTCACCTTTTTTCATCTGGATCATTTCTTTATTTTTATCTCTAAACTGCCCATTCGTAATAATTTTCTTTGTGGTTGTTATGTGTCGCTTGGCATGTCTGGAGAGGTTAGTTGCTGCAACGACGTTGTGCGTCTACTTATCATTGTGTGCAACCTTATTGACTACCTATGTTTTCGAATCGTTTTATCTTAGTGTAGAAGTATGCATAAATAGGCATTTAAGGATTTGACTTGGAGCGCCTTGGGGGACGATTGTCTTGAAAGACTGAAGAAGCAGTTATTTCATGAAACAGCCAATCCTATCATAAAGTCCAATCAATGTGTACGTTGAATATTATAGATTTACTTTAAATATTGTCTCAACTAAATCAGCCATTTTTCTACCCTAAAACTACGTTGAACCCGGTGGTAAATCCAATTCTAGCTAATCGGGTTTTAATAGAAAGTTTTGACTGGCGTTTTAATACGGTTCAAAATCAACTAACTCAATGATATAGAAGCGAAAATGACCTAAGCCTCTCTGCTTCTTAGAAAGGCTTAGGTCACTTTAAGTGCAAAATCAATTCTTCCGAGACATTTTCATTGCGAATGAGTACATATCCGATCGGAATAACCCTTTATAATATTCTACTAAGTTACCATCAGAATCAAAAATCATTCGTTCTGTAATCAGCAAGCACATCGTTTCGGCTATTCCTAAATGTTCTGCATCTTCTTTTGTTGGAAAGCCGCAGGTTATGATTTGTTCCGCTTCACAAAAGTCAATGTTTAGATCACCTTCGAGTGCATCATACAATACGGTTGTACTTAAATCGAATTTCGTCAATTTTTTTCCCAGGTCCAATGAATAATAATGCAATTCTATGGCTATTGGGACATCCCCCTGCAACCGCAGCCTTTTAATATGGTAAGATTCATCATCAAACCCATTTGCATCAGCTATATTTTCAGGTGTCATTACACGGCCATGATCCAGTAGTTCAATTCCCATGCTTTTAGTGGTTTCCGTAAAACTTATCATCTTAAGCCATTCTTGTACAGGTTTAAGGGAAACGAACGTTCCCTTCCCATGCCTTTTTTCCAATATCCCCTCACGAACCAGGATGGATACGGCTTCCCGTACAGTGCTTCTGCTGACAGAATACATATCCATGAGTTCCCTTTCACTCGGGATTTTATCTTTATAATAACCTTCCAAAATCTGATTTTCCAATATGGTTTTCAATTGAGCATGTAAAGGGATTGGATTTTTAAAGTCTAACTCCATAAAATTTCCTCCAAACAGAAAAAGACATCGTAATGTTCGTATCAGTTCTTATATTATTGTAAACCAAATAATTATAATATTCAAACATGCCGACGGTCGATTTTTCCTTAAATTAGGATTTTACTATTTTTCCACTCCTTCTTTTCCAATAAAACGTTTCTTTAGATGAAAAAAACCTGAATAGTTTTATGTATTCAGGGCTTATCCTATATGCAACCTTCATCACGTTTCAGGCATATTTAATGGGCAAAAATAGAAAAGCTTATCTATTAAACGATAAAGTACGAGATTATCGAAAGCAACAAAGAAGTAATGGTCATGGCTAAAAGAGGACGCATGGCTTTTGTCCGCAGTGCCTGCAGGCTAACATTGAGTCCAAGACCGATCATGGCCATTGTCAATATAAATGTAGTCGTTTTGGAAATACCATCCATTACTAGAGGTGACACTGTAATATACGTTCCAAACACATAACTTCCTATTAAACTCATGATTATAAAACCAATGAGGAACCATGGAAAATCAATTTTGGCATCATGGCCCATTTTCCCGGATGAGCGTTTTTTCATCCAAAACATAAAAATGAAACATAATGGGATAAGTAAAAAGACACGGCCCAATTTTGCAAGAAGTGCAATCGCTAGCGCATCCTCACCCGCCGGTGCTCCCGCCAAAGCAACATGTGCGATTTCATGAAGACTGATCCCAGACCAAATTCCATAATCCAAAGCTGATAGCGGAAGGACCGGACGTAAAAGTGTATAAACAATGGAGAAAAGTGTTCCCATTAACGCGATTATCCCGACGCCTATGGCTGTATCTTCTTCCTTTGCTTTCACGATAGGAGATATTGCCGCGATGGCTGCTGCACCGCATATTCCGGTTCCTACAGCAAGAAGAAGGGAAATGGAGGCATCTGCCTTAAACCACTTTGCAATCAGGACCATCACGACTATTGCAAAAGTCACTGTTCCTATGTCACGTACCAACAATGGCAGACCCTGATTGAAAATCACATCGATATTTAATTTCAACCCGTATAAAATAATGGCAAAACGCAAAAGTTTTTTTGCGGAAAATTCAATTCCCGTCCGGAACTTTTCTGGATATCCCGCAATTTGACGATAAATCACGGCAATGATGATCGAGCAAGCAAGTGGACCGATTCGATTGAATCCTGCAATCTTGGACAGCCCCAAGCCTAAGAGGGCAATAAAAAAGGTGAATGCGATACCGCTCAGCCACAAGACCACCCTGTTTTGAAGCAATTTTTGCTGCTCTTGCGGTGTTTCTTCCAGTGGCTCATATTTTTCTAATTCCATATATTCCTTCCCCCTTTCCAGATAAACTAAAGCCCAAATTACGGATCATCCCAACCTTTCAATCGTTTGAAAAAAATCGGTTTCTTCTATATTGGTAGGTGAATTCCCTTTAATAAAACACTCGGATTTCTTTAAAAAAGGCAAGCTTGGATTTTGATTCCCCCACAATTCAGGAACGGTCAGGGTCTGGGAACGATGGGACCTTAAGGCACGGATCTTTTTCTGTAAAGTCCCTGCTATATTCACTCTTGTGATACTGCTCATCCCGTTTTCCTTTATCCATTCATCATAAAAAGCATGCCAAAGGACAAAGTATAGACTATGAACCTTAAAAGCTGGAAATACTGAATCTGGATAATAATCGGGATCACCGGATTTTAGATAAGCAAATTCGGCAGCACGGCCTATCGCACAATGATCTGGATGCCCCCCATATTTCCCGTGGAATGTTACTAGTGCATCCGGTTGAACTTCACGAATCAACTTTACGATTCTCTCAGCCAATAAATCGAAGCTTTCAAATTCAATCGTTTTATCCCTTACGTTTAAAAATCGCAGGTCGCTTATCCCCAATTCTTCACAAGCTCTTTTTAACTCCTCTACCCTTAGTTCAGGCAATGCCTCCCTTGTTGTAATGATGGGATTTCCCATGCGCCTGCCCATTTCGCCTTTTGTCGCACAAAGTAATGTAATATGAACACCTCGCTCAGACATTTTGGCAATGGTGCCTCCACACAGGAATGACTCATCATCGGGATGTGCAAGAACCACCAATAACCTATGTTGTGATTGCATATTTCCTCCTACTTCGGATTCTCCAGTTTTCCCCCTGTTAGACCCACCATGAAAAAATGGACATGGATGTCATAACGGTTAGACATGTCATGCCCATCTTCACTTTTCGTCTATATATAGTCCCTAAAGCTCAATCATCCATTTTTATTAGCATAATTCATATAAAACGGATTTAACCGTTTCTATGACAAAGCGTAGATCTTCAACGGTCGAAGATAAAGGCGGTGCAATGATCAATACGTTTCCATATCCAGGAACTGTATCACCATTACGGCCGATGATAAGACCCTTTTCCTTGCAAGCCCCGATTATTTTACCCATGAACGCATCGGAAACAGGCGTTTTTGTCTTTTTATCTTCCACTAATTCAATGCCATATAAAAACCCTACTCCCCGAACTTCCCCTACTTTATCCAAGGCTTTCAGTTCAAAGAGCTCACTTAGTGTCGATTCACTAAGCTCAGATACACGTTGAACGATTTTTTCATTTTCCAAGATTTCAATGTTCTTTAGCGCAACTGCGCAAGATGCAGGGTGCCCTCCATATGTTGACACATGCCTGAAATGATTTAAATTTCCGTTCTCTTTGAATTTCTCGTAAATCCTGGAATTCACCGCCGTTGCTCCAAGGGGAAGATAACCGCTGGTCAAACCCTTTGCCATTGTAACAATATCCGGCTGAACTCCATCGGAGTGCATGAACCCAAACATCTTTCCGGTTCTTCCAAAACCTGAAACCACTTCATCCACAATTAAAAGAACATCATGCTTCTTACAGATTTCCGAAACCCTCGTTAAGTATTCTTTGGAAGGAATAAGGACCCCTCCACCAGAGATGAATGGTTCAAGAATCACACCAGCTACCGTTTCAGCCCCTTCAAAGTTAATGACCTGATCGATATATTCAGCTGCAAGCAAATCGGAATGTTCAACGTTTTCCCCAAACGGACTCCGATAACTGTACGGCGGTGGCACATGCAGGAAACCTGGAAC
>NZ_JBHVQU010000149.1:0-8891 GCF_042886655.1 Peribacillus sp. NPDC058002
CAAGTGCGAGACTCCTGCGGGAGCAGCGGGACAGGCGAGACCCCACAGGCGTTTAGCCGAGAAGGCTCACCGCCCGCCGCATCTGGAGGGGAAATCAACCACACCGCTTTACTTGGTAAATAGCAACAAAATATGTGAAAACAGCCTAATGAATAGTAAAGGGTAAATATTAAGAAATGATTGCCACTTTCCCTTGTCATGGCAATCGTCGTTTAATAGTCAGCCAGATTAATAATCACAAATTTAAATAAGAAAAAATCCTCTGATTTAAGTATATTTTATATTTTTCTGATTCTTTATACAACCGTTATACCTGTTAAAAGAAAATCCATTTCGATAACATAATTCCATTTCCGTACAATATGTAAAAATAATCATAACGGATTAGAAGAATAGCTATAAAGAAATTTTTCACGTTCTTTGGTGGAACATACCGGATTTATTGCATTCTCTTCTTTTGCTTTATAAAGTGTTTAAACAACCTTCAGAACCAATTCTTCATTTGCACAAATAACATCGTCCCATTCATTTTTTGTAACTTTTTCCATCCAAGGCGATTTATAGCGAAATATTTTTGTCCTTGGATCCATTAAATCATGGCTAGTTCGACTGCATAATTCGTGCGAGTTCTTTTTCTAAAACAGCGGGCTCGTTTGCGTAATTGTAAATCCCTAAAAACTTCTCTATAGCCTCTGGATGGGAACTGATCAGCTTGTTGACAGCTTCCTGTTGTTCAGATATGCGTTCATTCTTCGAAATTTGGCATCCCATGTGAAACCGAACCATAAACTCATTTTCTATTGCCTTTTGATATTCTTCAGACATTTGATTTGATTTATTGGATTGCCCCTTATATTTTAATAGAATATTGGATAATATACGTGCTCCACATATAGCATCATGGATCCCCTGCGCCATGCCAGGATCTTTAAAACAAACCGCATCACCAACCAACGCCCATCCTTTTCCCATTCCCTTATACCAGTAATTATCATATCCCAGTATACCTTTGACAGGTTCAGCGATTTCAGCATCTTTCAAGCGAGCTCCAATTGTTGTATTAGGAAAGTTATCTGTCAAGAGATTGCGCAGACAGCTTTCCGGATTTGATTTCAACCGTTCTATCAATTCCTTATTTTCTAATGGGAAAATGCCGACAATAACATATAAATCATCATTCGTCGGAAAGAGAATGGCTGTGTTATCTTTTCTCTTGTATACTTCAAATTTAGGGACATCATCATGGCGAAATCCAGAAAAATACTCAAAATGGATGCCGACTGTTGCCGAAATACTTGTTATGAGTTCACTTTTTACCAGCTTGCGAATAATAGAGGATCGGCCGTCTGCCCCCACTACCAGGCGAGCTAAAAATTCTTGCTTCTTGTTGTTGCCGTCTAAACCTTTCACGCCTATTACTGTTTCGTCATCACGGATGACATCCGTCACACGAAATCCTTCTAAAACGGTAACATTCATTTGAGATTTGGCCTGTTCAAGTAGGATATGATCGAGATAAGTTCTCCTAATGCAATAACAATTGTCCTCACCGTAAACCACAGGGATGAGTCCTTCTATCACGGTATCCTCAAATTGAAATTTAATATCCCGTACCGGCGGTGCATTTGTTTCCACTAACTTGTCCATTACACCAATTTCTCGAAGAAGAGCGACAGTATTATTGAAAAAGGTATTGGTTGATAATGTGTCCCTTGGAAAAGTCGATCGGTCAACTAACAACACTTGAAAACCTGCCTTAGCAAGATAAATTGCCAGAGCAGAGCCGGCACATCCAGCACCGGTAATGATGACGTCATACATCTTATTCATCGGATCACTCCTTTTTCAAGTACCATGATTGACTTGCTTATCCATTAGCAGAGTTTGATAAAAATATACTACATACATAAAAGTATGGAAGTTAAAACAAAAAAAGTACAGAGAATTCCAAGGTCGATCTCATCTATGTTAATGGTCAATTTTTACTTCTTCTTTTAGAACTCCCTCAGTTAATTAAGGATTTCATTGGTTAGAGTAATTACAAAGGCACTTCCCCTACCCCACTAGCATATACAAAAAAGCATTGGTATATTGTTTGCATCTTTATACCACCAAGTGTAAATAACAGTCCATATTTCCAAATCGGTTTCAAGTAAAGTGTAATAAGTAGTGCTACTTCTAGGATTACATGATATGTATTATCAGGGGGAATTTTAAAAAGCCAGAATTCAAAAGCAACGAATAGCCGCACATAATAAAAAACCATAGTCCTTTATTGGAGATGTCCTTGATTGGTAAGAATAAATCCATTTATTTTGACAAAAAAAAGAGCCAACAAGTTGTTGACTCTTTGATTTAAAAAGTAGAAGCTAAATCTTTTGATCGTGCTATAGCATTTTCTTTTATTTCTTGTGCTTTATCAGGCATTGCTGCATGTCCTTCAACGAATACACCTTCAAAGGAAGGCACTCCGAAGAATTGCATGATGATTTTTAGATACCGGTGACCCATTTCCATTTCAGCAGCAGGTCCTTCTGAATAAATACCACCACGAGCTTGAATATGCAAGGCTTTCTTATCAGTTAAAAGACCAACTGGGCCTTGTTCGGTGTATTTAAATGATTTACCTGCAACAGCTACAGAATCTATATATGCTTTCATTACTGGCGGGAATGAAAAATTCCATAAAGGTGTTACAAATATATATTTATCGGCAGCTATAAATTGCTCACATAACTCTGAGAGTCGACTAACTTTTGCTTTCTCATCCGCCGAAAGTTCTTCAAGGCCCTTTCCTGATTGAAGTTTCCCCCAACCACTGAAAACATCTACATCAATTTCAGGAATATTTTCTTTATAAAGGTCAATATTCACTATTTCATGGCTAGGATTTACTTCTTTGTAAGTGTCAATAAATGCTTTTCCAACGGCCATACTGTAAGATTGTTTATCATCATGAGGATGAGCTGTGATGTACAATACCTTAGTCATTCTGTATCTTTCCTTTCTTTTAACATATTTGAACATTCTAGTTTGTCTCGGAAATTAAACATTTATACAATTATTCGAACTAAAATAACTTTAATTGATAAGTATAAAATTCTCCGTTACCCGCCCATAAATCACAGATTTAAGGAAGGTATAAATCTTCTTTCAAGTTTTGAGAAAGAATGTGAATTTGGGATATGATATAACAAGACAATCCGGTTATTTTTAGGAGGCTTTATAAAATGACGAATTCAATAAAATTTGACCTGCACACTCACCATGAACGATGTGGACATGCTATCGGCACAATTGAGGATTATGTAAAACAAGCCATTGAATACGGTTTGCAATATATTGGGATTTCTGATCATTCTCCATATTTCTATAGTGAGGACGACCATCTCTACCCAACTATCGCAATGGCAAAAAGTGAACTTGTCCCTTATATTGAGGAAGTTCTTCGCTTAAAAGAAACATATGAAGGTAAAATTCACGTGTTATTAGGAATGGAAAGTGATTTCTTCCCTGATCACATTGAAGTCTACCGTGATCAATATCTTTTACACCCTTTTGACTATATAATTGGATCTGTTCATTATGTTCAAGACATTAGCATTTTTAAAAAAGGGCGTTGGAATGGTTTAACTTCTAAAGAACAGTCAAAATTAAAGAATGAATACTATGAATTAATACAGAAATCTGCAAAAAGCGGAGTGTTTCAAATCTTAGGCCATATTGATGCAATGAAAGGGTTTTATCCTGCCTTTTCATCCATTGAAACAGACAGTATTGAAAAAACGTTACAAATCATTAGTCAAGAAGATATCGCCATTGAGATTAATACCTCTGGTAAAACAAAAGAGTGTGGTGGGTGGTATCCAGCAGATGACATTTTAGAAAGAGCTCTTTTCTATAATGTGAAGGTAACATTTGGATCAGATTCGCATACACCTGAACGTATTGGCGATGAATTTGAACAAGTTAAAAAAAGACTAAAGGAAATCGGCTTTTCTGAGTGGGCTTACTTTGTTAACAAGCAAAGGATTCTCACTCCACTTTGATCTTCTTAGTCAATAGGAATAGAACTGGTTCCATTCGTTCAAGGATATGCAATTTTCTGCTAAAAATAAAAAAAGCCGACCTTTTATTGGTCGGCTTCTTCAATTAATCTGTCCTTTTATATTAAGGAGAAAAGAAGAAAGGCATTGTCATGAAGGAGAAAAGTAAGCACTTGATGGGGATGAATGTCTATATCACGAATTCATCGCCAGAAGAAGTTCCCACTGATTATGTCCATTCCCTCTATTCCCTGCGTTGGCAGATTGAGATTTTATTTAAAACATGGAAGTCATTCTTTGAAATCGATGAATGCAAAACAATCAAAAAAGAACGCCTAGAGTGCCATTTATACGGCCAACTTATTGGCATTCTCCTCTGTTCTTCTACCATGTTTCAAATGCGACAGCTTTTGCTTGAAAAGAAAAATCAGGAGTTGAGTGAATACAAAGCGATTTATATGATTAAAGATTCCTTTCCGTTATTGTTTCAAGCAATAGCAATTGGTTCAGAACAGCTTTTGAAAATTCTTCATCGCCTTTTTCAGCTACTCAAAAAGAACGGTCGAAAATGCCATAGGTATAAGAAGATGACTGTCTTTGATATTCTAGGGGTTGTGTATCAAACGACGGTGAAGGATAGACAAGCTGCCTAGAAAAAAGCTCATATTTGATAGGCTTCTTTGGCTTGCCTGGTTTTCAAGAACTAGGTAGTTTTGGAACAATATCATTTTGTGCTATTAATTTACGTTGTTAGCTTGATGGGCATGGGGTACCGCCAGCAAGCGCTGAATTATGATGTCTTCATGCACTAAAGCCCCCATTTGTTGAAAATGACGATATAATGTTAGTGGAATGATTGTATTCGCAAAAGGAGGTTCGTTTCATGAATATTTTAATTTTGGGTGCAACTGGTCGGGTTGGGGGGCAATTAGTTACTTATAGTCTGCAAGACAGGCATCATGTTACAGTTTTGGTTCGCACTCTTGAGAAGATTGGAATGAACGATGCCAATTTAACCATTATTCAAGGTAATGTTTTAAATAAAGATGATATCGTACGTGCCATGCAGGGGATTGATGTAGTTTTTAGTGCACTGAATACTGATGGGACAACCACTTTATCAAAAAGTATGCCACTAATTATTGAAGCAATGGAAAACGAAGGTATCCAACGAATTATTACGATTGGAACAGCAGGTATCCTGCAAAGTAGAACAACCCCAAATATTTTGCGTTATCAGTCATGTGAATCTAAGCAGAAATCTACCCGCGCAGCGAAAGAACATCATCAAGTTTACGAAATGCTGAAACAATCAACACTTCAATGGACAATTGTCTGTCCTACATATTTGCCGGATGGAGAAAGTGTTGGCACATATCGTGTGGAAGGTGACTTTTTACCGGAGAATGGGGTTGAAATATCCGTGCCGGATACAGCGGAATTTGCATTTAACCAAATAAAAAGTAGTGCTTATTTAAAATCACGAGTAGGTATTGCCTACTAAACATTCCTACTTGCATTACTCCACTTGGAATCGCAGATGAAGTGCAGGAACCATTACGTCCGCTTAGCCCGTTCAATTATCTTCGTAAATGTACACAATCTCTGAACAATTGCCAAGAATATTTACCGGTTACTTTTGGACGAAAGAAAAATTCGCCTGTACCAAGTTCATGAACATTCTATGCCAAGGTGCTATATTTCCCCTCCAAAAATAGCCACATTCTGCCTGTCGGGCGCAAACGCTAGCCCGTTCCATATCAATACAGTCTGTACAAATCCTAGTGAGTCGGCATTGTACCTCCCCGCGATCCTCTGATATGCTTCTAGCTCATATATGCCATCCCTGTTGTAATCAACCGGATATAAACCAGATAAAGGATTTACCCATCCTTCTATCGGCGCCTTCAATACACCATCCTTGTTATAAATTTCAGATAAATATTCCTTACCCTTATATGTAAGGTCAAGAATGTACCTTTCTTTTAGATAATAACTGTTCAACTTTGCTTTGTATTGGTTTTCATAATTAACAGCGTATTTATAGGTTTCATTGAATGCGTCTGAATTAAAAATGGTCATGAGTTGACCGTTAAGATATGAAAAAACATACGCATAGATGGAACCACCGCTTCCTCCTGTATCAATGACCACTAAAATGTCATCCCCTTTGTTACCTGTAAGATCACCAAGAAAAAGGGTCGGATTATATCCTGCGTTATTTTTCATGGGAACTTGTTCATATTGATTAGTCCTCCCATTTTGGATAACCAAAGTTACATTCCTCCAAAAGGGGCTATCAGGAGTTTTGTTTGCGGTAAGAAAAACATTGTCCTTTATCCCATCCCCATCAATATCGCCTTGCTTTGAGGTCACTGTAACTGTTCTGTACAAGTTCATTTCCCTTGAAAGAGCAGATTGGAGGCTCAATTTCATGTCTAGCAGTTCCTGCTTTGAAGGATAAGGATTTGTAAGCGACAAGGCGTTATCGATCGTATGCATCGCTTCACTTGTTAAACCGGCTCTTCTTTGAGTCTCAGCCAAACAGTACCAATAATAGGGATCATTCGTTCCTTGTATTTTTGTGTAATAGTAATGAATCACTTTTCTTATGTCATACGTATCCAACTTCATCCCACCTGTCTCACTTTATTGAATTATATGCGAGAATTTAGTGAATAATCTTGAGTACATATCTATTGCTGGAAACAACAATATTGTCCTTTTCAAATTTAGCGCCCTTATTATGAATGATTTCTGTTGACTAATACCATTTTATGAACTTTTTTTACTTGCGTATATTTATTTAATTTGCTATTATAACTGACGAACGTTCGTTAAAATATGAGGTGATATTATTGAAAAGTAATGAAATCAAGGAAGCCGCTCTAAAATTTTTCACGATTCATGGTTATGAAGGAGCGTCCCTTTCTCTAATAGCTGAAGAAGTCGGCATGAAAAAGCAATCCATTTACGCCCATTTTAAAGGCAAGGATGATCTTTTTCTGCAAGTTTTACGTGATGCGAAAGAGACGGAGCTATCTTCGAAACTCCAATATTTCAGTAAAGTCGATTCAAAAAATCCTGAAAAAGATTTATACGGATTCCTGCAATTGGTCATCGATCTTTTCCAAAAAAATGAGCATATAAAGTTTTGGCTGCGTATGTCCTTTTTTCCGCCAGCGCATCTTGAAAAAGAAATCGAGCAGGAAGTCATAGATATCGAGGAAAAGGTGCAGGCAATTCTGGAATGTAAATTCCAGGATTGGATCAATGCCAAATTAATCGTCGAAGATGGAGCCATAACTCCGACATATGCTTTCTTGGGAGTAGTGGATTCCATTTTGCTTGAGCTTGTATACGGCAATGATGAGAAACGGCTGAAGGATAAATTGGCAGCCTCTTGGAAAGTGTTTTGGAGAGGTATTTCACAAGAATGATTCACAAAGAAAGTGGTGTTAACACATGAATAAACCAATTAAAGAACAAAAGGCGGTATTAATTATTCTTCTAAGCAATATATTCATTGCTTTTCTGGGAATTGGACTCATCATCCCCGTCATGCCGTCATTTATGAATATCATGCATTTATCAGGAAGTACGATGGGCTATCTTGTTGCCGTATTTGCGGTATCACAGCTTGTTATGTCTCCATTCGCAGGTCGTTGGGTTGACCGTTATGGGAGAAAGAAAATCATCATCATCGGCTTATTCCTTTTTGGTGTTTCAGAACTTATCTTCGGTGTAGGGACAAACGTATCGGTGTTTTATTTATCAAGGGTCCTAGGGGGAATAAGTGCCGCCTTTATCATGCCAGGTGTTACTGCATATGTTGCGGATATTACATCCGTTCAGGAAAGGCCAAAAGCAATGGGCTATATTTCAGCCGCCATTAGCTTGGGCTTTATAATTGGACCAGGGATCGGTGGCTTTGTTGCAGAATATGGTATACGCTTGCCTTTCTTCCTTGCAGCGGCCATTGCTTTTTTAGCATGCCTTTCATCAATATTCATTTTAAAAGAGCCGATGACAAAGGAACAGCTTGCAAAAGTTTCTGCAAATATTAACCAAACAAACTTTATAGGCGATTTAAAAAAATCACTAAACCCGCTTTACTTTATTGCGTTCATCATCGTATTTGTACTCGCTTTTGGTTTATCAGCCTATGAAACTGTTTTTAGCCTATTTTCTGATCATAAATTCGGCTTCACGCCGAAGGATATTGCAATAATCATTACAATAAGCTCTATTTTCGGAGTTATTGTGCAAGTATTCATGTTTGGAAAACTGGTGGATATTCTCGGCGAAAAGAAGCTTATCCAATTATGTTTAATTGTCGGTGCCATTTTTGCGGTAGCGTCCACTATGATTTCCAGCTTTTTGGCAGTTCTAGTGGTAACTTGCTTCATCTTCCTTGCATTTGACCTGCTTCGTCCGGCTTTGACGACATTTTTATCAAAAGCTGCCGGGAAAGAACAAGGATTCGTTGCTGGAATGAACTCCACCTATACGAGCTTAGGAAATATCGCCGGTCCATCCATGGGAGGATTGCTGTTTGACATAAACATTCACTACCCTTATCTTTTCGCTGCTGTCATTATCGTCATTGGCCTTGGCATTACAGTCATTTGGAAAGAAAACCGATTGACAGAAAGCTTAGCGAAATATTAATGTCCCGGATCGAATTTCTTAGATTTTAAAAGCACCTTTCCTTTTCGGGCTGGAAAACTCTCAAACTTGAAAAATGATATTCTAAAAAACCCCTTGCCCATATTGGGCAAGGGGTTTAACTTATCCAGATTAGTCATTTTTGCTATTATTATTATTAAAAAGTGGGATTCTGTC
>NZ_JBHVQU010000150.1:0-8873 GCF_042886655.1 Peribacillus sp. NPDC058002
AAAAAGGTCATACAATACTCATCTACTACATGCACAAAGTCTCCGTGTTATTCGAACTTTAAAAACCGTATAGTTTCTATGAAAAAATAGTTGATAAGATTGTCGATACTAAAAAGAGGCCAATAAATATTGAGTGACTGCTCAATATTTATTGGCTCCATGCAAGGATTTTCTATCCTAGTTTTCCACTTGCCTCTACAATTTGATTAAGAAACTGTTCAACCTCTTCCTGACTTTTTCCAAGTTTACTTACAAAGCGGTTCAGTTCCTTCCCTTCTTTAAAAACAATAAAGCTTGGGATTCCGTACACATCCAGCTTCTCTAAAACCTCTGGAAAATGTTCACGATTTACCGCAATCATATCTACTTTTTCTCTATACGCTTCTTCCAAGATGGGCATAAATAAATCGGTATGCTGACAGTCTGGGCAATATTCGGCATAGAATTTGGCCATAACCGGTTTTGTTGATAAAATCGCCTCTTCAAACTCTTGTTTTGTTTTAATCTCTTTCATTATTAAAACCCTCCCAATATTTGGTTCTCATTGATAGATTGATTGTTTCCACTACATAATTCACTTGCATCAAGATATTTTTCGCAATCCAGAGCAGCCATACAACCACTTCCCGCAGCCGTAATGGCTTGGCGATATTTATGATCTTGAACATCCCCGCAGGCAAATACACCTGGGATATTCGTTTCGGTTGTACCAGGATTCACCATGATATATCCCATATCGTCCGTTTTGATTTGATTGTCTAAAAATGCTGTGTTCGGTTTGTGCCCAATGGCAATGAAAACACCATCACTTTCCAGAACTTCCTCTTTTCCTGTTTCGCTGTTTTTCACTTTCAAGCCAGTAACGTGTCGATCCCCTGCGATCACTTCTTCAGGAATGGAATTTAAGCTCCACGTAATCTTTGGATTCTTTTTGGCACGGTCTTGCATAATTTGGGAAGCGCGAAGCTCCTTTCTGCGGTGGACAACCCGAACCTCCGAAGCAAACTTCGTTAAAAAATTTGCCTCTTCCATAGCAGAATCTCCGCCCCCGACAACGATAATTTTCTTTCCTCTAAAGAAAAATCCATCGCATGTTGCACAGGTGCTTACCCCACGACCAATATTTTCTCTTTCCCCTGGAATCTCCAAAAGTTTCGCTGAAGCTCCCGTTGAAATGATTAGAGATTCCGTTTTAAGCTCCCCTATTCCTTCCACCGTTAAGGTAAAAGGGTTATTGGAAAAGTCGACTTTTTTAACCCAGCCTCTTTTAAACTTTGCTCCAAAAAACTCAGCTTGCTTTCGCATGTTCTGCATCAACTCTCGTCCCATAATCCCTTCAGGAAAACCAGGAAAATTCTCGACATCTGTTGTCAATGTCAATTGCCCCCCTGGTTCAGGCCCTTCAATGACCAAAGGACTTATGTTTGCACGTGCTAAATAGATTGCTGCGGTTAACCCAGCAGGTCCAGTTCCTAGAATAACGGCTTTATACATCGCTTACCTCCTTATCTCTTAGTCATGAATATTAATTTGCAATATTCGTGCCAATCTTTATTTCCTTGCAAAATCACTATTTTTTCAGCCTCTTATAGGTTAATCATTCCTATTTTCTATCACGTTTGAGAAAAATTTTTTCAAGACCAAGAAAACATGTAACAAAACGGTCCAAGAAAGTTATAAAGGAAAGATACAAGATAGTTGTTGTAACACTTGAACAATATTTGCAAATCCATTGGCACCACTAAATCGAATAATGGTACAAAAAGGCAAGAAACATATGGGAAATAGGCATATGGCAATACCGCCAACATTAATGGAAGCTTATCACGACCCAATCATACTCATTTACTCATTCATAAGATATGGAAAAAAGGTGTGTTAGACTATGGGCTGTCTTAAAAAAACATTATGGTCTACCAATGAGACATTTAAATTAAGTAATTGGCGTCTAAATGAATTTGGTTTCCGTAATCGTCCTCATCATGTTTACCTTTACCTTTTTAATCCTTACCATGTTAATCCTTACTTTTACCATGTTAATCCTTATTATTAGACTTAAGAGGTAAAGCCATCTTTTTTAAGGTGGCTTTTTATTATGATTAGTTGTAGATCCGCATTCTCTCCATTAAATTCTGAATGTGCCAAAATGAATTTGTGTAGCCCGCCTCTGCTTAGGATGTAAGGACAGACCGGACCACACTTTCACTATTTAATCGATTCTAAGCAGGGGAGTATTCAACCCGCTTTTCTTTTGCAAGATATAGCCCCTCTTCGTCTAAAGGGGTGAATACCCGAAATTTTCTCAATTGCTTTCCATAAACGTGGATCGTGATTGCTGGTTTATTACCTACCCCCTCCAAGATATGACAGTCTGCTGGAGGCAGTAGCTTTCCTGTATTCTGCTCGTTTACAATGATAGTATCAGTATGCTGTAACTTAACAATATTACCCCCAGATAATTCCTCTAATCGTATATAATTAGTCACCTTAACCTTACCCGCTACAACTCCTTCTGCTCCCCATGTATCATCGTGATCATGAAGAGTGGTCTTCTGGCCGGGATTCCAGACTAGCACGATCACTTCGAAACGATCCTCTGGGTCACAATACAACAGATGCCGCGTGTACCCTCCCTCACTGGGTCTTCTTTTCTCAGAAGGAAGCCATGATTGGGATTGAATTAATTTCCTCACTAACCTTTCTGCTTCCACAACACATTCGTTATCATTCTGACTAAGTTCCACCATAACCGTCATATCTTGAACAAAATTTTTGAAATCATATTCATTCGTGTGATCCATTTTAATTCCTCCCCAATATTCTGATGTTTTACTTTCCTGTATAGGAAAGTTGCTTGACTGCTTGTTCTAACTGTAGTAGAGCTTTTTCCATAGTAGAGCGAGGACATGCGATATTCGTTATCATAAAGCCTTCTCCCCCTAGACCGTGTGAGCTCTTGTCGTGTCCAGATCCTTCCCACCGGATTATGCGGGCTGCAAAGGATTAATATTTTAACGGAAGAATCAATCTGAGCCTCTAAATCTGCAAAATCCATCTCCCAAGTTTGAAAATTTTATCTTAGTTATTCAAAAAAAGATTGCAATTGAAATTTGCAATCCCAGGGTATAAGTTATAAGATTCTGTCGTTCTAACCTGCGGGAAAGTGCCGAGTAACGAGTTTTCCATTTTTCCGCAGCTTGGGGGTACCTGCCCTTACCTATGAACAAAGTCTATTTAAAAATTGTAATGTCCGTTCATGCCCTGTATTTTCAAAAATTTGTTGAGGTGTTCCTTCTTCAACGATTACACCTTTATCAATAAATACAACTTTATCCGCTGCTTCACGCGCAAAATTCATTTCATGTGTCACTACAACCATGGTCATTCCTTCTTTAGCAAGTTCTTTCATGACCTTAAGAACCTCACCAACTAACTCAGGATCTAACGCGGAAGTAGGTTCATCAAAAAGCAGAACTTCAGGTTCCATAGCCATCGCCCGTGCAATTCCTACACGTTGTTGTTGTCCACCGGATAGCTGGGATGGATAGTGGTTCGCCCGTTCCGATAGTCCTACCTTTTTCAGCAATTGAAGAGCCTTCGTACGAGAGGCTTCCTTGTCTTGTTTACGAACATAAACAAGACCTTCCATAACATTTTCAAGTGCAGTCATATGAGGGAACAAATTGTAACCTTGGAAAACCATACCCGTTTGTTGACGGAACTTAATCACCTTATCTTTTGGAACTGGTTTTTTATCCTGAAAATCCAAAGAAAACTTTCCAAGCTTGATGGTCCCTTTTGTAGGCGTTTCCAATAAATTCAGGCAGCGTAACAAGGTTGTTTTCCCTGAACCCGATGGCCCAATAATACAAACTGTATGGCCTTCCTTAATTTTTAGATCGATTCCCTTTAAAACCTCTGTTTGTCCAAATTGTTTATGCAGGTTCTTTATTTCAATCATGTATATTTCCCCCTATCAAATTAGCCCGTCACATAACGGTCGAGCCGTTTTTCCATCTGTCCTTGAGCATTCGAAAGAACGGTACTGAAAATCAAATAAATAAATCCTGCTAGACAATAGAGTACCAATGGTTCATAGGTTGTTGCGGTAATTTGCTGAGCAACTCTAAACATCTCAGTCACCGTAATGGTAGCAGCCAACGATGTATCCTTTACCAAGCTAATAAAACTGTTTGCCAAAGGCGGGACAGATACCCTTGTTGCCTGAGGGAGAATAATTCTTTTTAATGCCTGCGGATAGCTCATCCCAATAGAATAAGCCGCCTCCCATTGACCTTTGGAAATGGAGAGTATAGCCGCACGAATAATCTCTGAGTTGTAGGCGCCAACACTAAGCGTAAAACCGATAATCGCAGCAGGAAGGGGGCTAATCGTAATGCCTATACTCGGAAGGCCATAGAAAATGATAAACAACTGAACAAGCAGCGGTGTTCCCCTAATCACCCATACATAAAATCTCGCAACAGCGTCTAGGAGTTTAATTCCCGAGATTCGAGCTAATGCCGTAAGTAAAGCAAGTAGGAGTCCCAGTAAAAAGGATACTAATGTCAAGGGAACCGTAAACGCAACCCCAGCTTTTAACATCGGGAAAAAGGAATTTACAATGATGTCAAAAATTTGGTCCATTCTTTCATCAGCAAACATGTAGAACCCTCCCTATTTTGAAACATCTTTTCCAAAATATTTTTGTGAAATACTTAAATATTTACCATCCTTCATCATGTCGGAAAGCGCTTTATTTACGGCCTCTTCCAATTCTTTATTCCCTTTTCTCATCATGACCCCCATTTTTGCCGGATCATCAAGTTCTGCGACAGTTTTAACCGGTGCATCAGGTTTTTGCTTTTTGAAATCTAGGTAGGATAGTCCGTCATTTACAACCGCATCCGCACGTTTTGAAAGTAATAAATCAATGGATTGATTAAAACCTTCCACTCCAACGATCTCAGCACCATAAGATGCTGCTATATCTTTATAGTTACTAGTTAATGTCTGAGCTGATTTTATTCCTTTCAAATCTTCAAATGATTTAATCGTATTATTGTCCTTGTGAACAATTAAGAAAGGTTTTGACATAATATACGGCACTGAAAAATCGTATTTTTTCTGGCGGTCAGGAGTAATTCCTACATTATTAGCAATAATATCGAACCGCCTTGAATCGAGTCCTGCGAACATACCGTCCCATTGGGTTTCAATGAATTCTGGTTTCACACCAAGTCTTTTTGCTACTTCCTCCGCGATTTCAACATCAAAACCGGTTAACTTCCCTGAAGAATCATGGTAGCTAAAAGGTGCAAAGGTTCCTTCTGTTCCAATTTTAATGGTCCCACTCGATTTAATTTGCTCTAGTATATCCCTGCTCTCATCTGCCTGTTTGCCTGGTTGACTTGCTGCCTGATTTTCAGCCTTTCCGCATGCAGATAATACAAGTGCTACGAGTATCGAAAAAGCGATGATGATGAAACTCTTTTTCATAAATAATTCCCCCCTCACCAGCGTTGATAAGTAGTGTCATAATTTTCAGTTTAATCACTCTTTCTGTTTGGAGCCAAAAAGGTAAATACCTTATAAAAGGTGGTTCTGTTTGTCCTCTAGCATGATTTCAAGCAGGCCGCGGTCATGTTCTTTGGCAGTTGTCATAACGGCTTTTTCAGGATAGGAAATTCTTTTTTCCATAAACACAAGACGCAGATGCAACTTCACTTCCTCCTTCGTTTTGCGGATTTCTGCCCATTTTTGATTCGTCAAATTGAGTGGCAAAGTGCTTGAATCGATGATTTTTAACGGCATCACAAGTTTCGTATAATGCGTTTTGACATGAATTTGTTACACAAAAAGCCTTTGGAATAGATCTGGATTCATACTTAAACGGCGTGACAACTGAGAAATACTAATAGAATCAAGGTTAATTCCCTTTTGAAGCTGGTCATCGAAAAGACAATCGCCCAGCGCATGAAGGCTTTCGACTTCTTCTAGCTACGCAAAAGGCAGTAATTTTAAGAACGACTCCGTTGTTAATTTTGTCGTATAGTAATCTAATTTCATCATTTTCACCTGTTCCTCGAATAATTGAAAATTTATTGGTGAAAACCAAAATACAACACTGGTGTCCCCCTGCATTTTCAAAAAAATGGATGGTTTACAGATTTCCAGTTTCATTATTCTTTATAGTTATAATATTCTGTAAATTTTATCTATACTTTTCAAATGGACTCCACCTCCTCCTTTTCGTAATAATATTATGCAAGGGTTGTGCCAAAATAAAATCCTTGTTAATTCAACATTCCTACTATCGAACTAGTTGATAAATTCCCATTTCCGCGACGAACATGGTGATATCCTACCGATCCGAACTGTTTTTCGGTTCCCAAATTCGGAAAAGATATTTCCAAATATGCGAAATATCCCCTACGGAGACGAAAAAAGATTGCAAATAACATTTGCAATCTCAGGTAAAGTGGATAAACTTTTAGATTGTATCGTTTTAGCTTACGATAAAGTGTCGATAAACTAATTTTTAATTCATCCGCAACTAATACAAGGATTTTCCTAACATTGAAAACATCTCATATACTGGTTTATTCCGTTCTTCAATGACATGATTTAATTCTAAAACCAGTAGGTTTAGAATTTTTACACCTTCTTTATCTACTTGGATTTTTCCAGATCATATTTAACCTAAACACTCAACAAATCTTCCGGTTCAATTCCTATCCCCGCCTTGATTATTCCCGCATGACTGTTACGCTAGAAGCCTCCCCAATTGCGGAAGAAAATCTTTTGACCGACCCTCGAGGATTGATACTGCACTGACTCCATCAGAATTCAGGAGCCTCCCTTTTCCTTTTTTATACATCACTTGCCTCCTTGCTTCGCTAATCTCTTAAATATGGATAGTAATTTGCTATTCATGCCAGCATTATAAATTCCCTTAACCGCAATGAAATTGACAAATCCTACAGCCGTGCCGTTATTCTAATGCCATTTCTAGATCCTTCCATATATCTTCTACATCCTCAATTCCAACCGAAAAACGAACGAGTCCATCATAAAGACCTGCTTTTTCTCTTTCTTCTTTAGGGATTATCGCATGTGTCATCGAAGCTGGATGTTGAATTAATGTACCTACATCTCCTAGGGAAACTGCTAAAGTACTCAGTTTTACAGAATTCATAACTTTAACACCTGTTTCGTATCCCCCCTTCAAGACAAAAGAAATCATTGCTCCAGGACCTTTCATTTGTTTCTCCATAATATTTTTATCTTCAAAACTTGCTAGCCCTGGAAAATAAACCTTCTCTATAGCCTTATGTTTTTCCAAGCGTTCAGCCAAAATTTGTGCATTTTCTTGTGAGCGGTCCATGCGAATGTGCAATGTACGTATCCCTTGAAAGAGAAGCCAGGCATCCATAGGGGCCAAATTTGCTCCCATAGTCTTCTGCACTTCTTTTCTCATCGGATCAATAATTTCCTTGCTGGAAATCACTAGTCCGCCAATAAGATATCCATGACCCGACAAATACTTCGTTGCACTGTGGACAACAATATCAATGCCGCATAGAATAGGATTTTGTAAATATGGGGACAAAAACGTATTATCAACAATAGTTAAGATACCCTTTTGCTTTGCGATCGCCGCTACACTCTTCATATCCACTAAGGAAAGCGTCGGATTAGAAGGAGTTTCGAAGTAGACCACTTTCGTTCTATCTGTAATATGTGGTTCAAGCTCTTTCCCTGTCTTAAACGGTACAAATGTTACATCAATTCCAAATTTCTTTACCGTTTTGGATAGAAATGCGTGCGTCGCCCCATACAACGCTGTGTGTGCAACAACGTGATCTCCTGCCTGCAAAACACCCAAAAGGCAGCCAGTTATGGCAGCCATTCCAGATGAGAAAGCTAAACAACCTTCGCCAAATTCCAATGCCGCTACCTTCTCTTCCAGTTCTCTTACATTTGGATTTCCCAGTCGTGAATACATAAATCCTGAATCTTCTCCTGCGAAGCGTTGTGCTCCTACTTCTGCATTATCAAAAACAAAAGTTGAAGTCATATAAACAGGGGAGATGTGTGAGCCATGCCCTGGATCTTTATTTACTTTTACTAGCTTTGATGAATAGTTCATTATTATTATGCCTCCTAATTTTAGTAATCTGAAATGCTGCCGTTTTATTTCTTCGTTGTATGCAAATCTTTATATGCAAAAATTATGCCAATTCTGTAAACCTTATAAAATCTACAGTTTTAATATTTAAATTCTTTATTTATTTTCATTTTTGGCAAGGTACACTGTAAAACATAGTAATTATCGAAATTACCAATTTAGCAATATTGATAATATTTTTCTAAAATTGAAAAAATTTAGCTACCCTTCTAACTTCTTGGTATTTCATTTTGCAGACAAGTCACTGTTCCTTCTCCTGCACTACCTAAGAAAAGGAACCATGCTCAAATATCAGCATGGACCATTGTTATTATTCTGTATTTTAAAAAACTACTCGCCTTTTGCTTTAATGCGGGCTGCCTAATAATTTGCCGACTTCATAGATTTTTTCAAGAAGGCTCCATGCCAATGACTCATACAAATGGGGATTGGGTAGAGATGGAACCTGAAAAGGATGAAGGTGAAATAAGATTTCAAATCGAGCATTTAACCCTAGAAAAAAAAATAAATAAATTATTTTAAAAGAGAACAGAGTTTTTGTAAATGGCCAGTAACAGAGCGTATTTCTGTTACTGGCCTTTTTTCAATTTAAAAACTTCTATATAAGCTAATCTATAAGCATTTTAACTAACTGACGTCATACCTTTTATAAAGGGGGTTCCAACGTAATAGGCCTTTAATG
>NZ_JBHVQU010000151.1:0-8827 GCF_042886655.1 Peribacillus sp. NPDC058002
AATAATGGTAGGTACTATATTGGTAAAGATATTTATAAAAATAAAACCTAAAATGAGAAAAGTTAAAGAAACTATAAAATTAAATTTAAAACTTTTATTTCTATTCAACAAAATCACCCCTAACTAATTTTACCATTAAAAAACTTTTTTAGAAATAATCCTCACAGACGAAGACACTATGCTTGTTGAACTGCCCTGCCCCTTTAGTTGCATAAAGAAAGAGCTGCCTTAAAGACAGCTCTGATCTTCAGCTAACGCACCAGTTAGTTCATTAAGAAAAGCGAAAATTCTTCAAGAAGCGCGCCCGATTACAGAGGATTAAAAAGAATAGAGTTCTAATATTTTTTCTAAGGGTAATTTATCCGGATTACACATGTCAACAAAATAGGGTAACTGCCATTTTTGAGTTTTCATCGCTTGATTACTACTCGGACTATCCCAGCTAGGATAAACTCTTATTGCCATTTTGCCCTTTGTTGAAGTAGACCTAAGAATGTTCTGTTTTAAAAGAATTTCTTTTGGGAAAATAAATTGACCAAACTCATTTTCATTTTTAAAGGTAGTTATAACTAATAAATCAGGGGCTTCCTCATATAAGTAGGGTTGATTTTTATTATTTTCGTCTTTTTCCCAAAATGCAACAAACTGCCCTACTTTGGTAGGGGTTATATTCGCAACTCTGAATCGGACTGTTTTAGAAGATAATTGAAATGTACCAGCACCATACTTAGAATTTTGTTTCTCTTCTTGAACTGACTTTACAGTTAAGTGATTCGACTTATAAATCATTTTATTTACATAAGTTAATGCTGTAAGAAAATTATTCATTTCTTCACTCCTAAATTTCAAACAAAATGGCCCAATTATTGAATAAAGATCAAACAGTACTCTTCAACTATCCTGCCCCGATAGTTACATAAAAAAAGAGCCACCAAAGCAACTCTAAAGATAAAACCCTTTTTATAATTAACCAATCGTCTTCAGAACATTTTTTAATTGTACGATATTGTTCTGTTCGCCGTCGTTCATCTTATAAACAAAAACGGTATTAATGACATTGTTAAAGCTTAATTTGTAATAGTGAATGTTTGTATAGTTATATAAATCTATAAGCTTAGTATTCAATACTGCAATGGTATTGCTGATTTGCAAAAAATCTTGGATACTACTGATTGATTTTATTTCCTTTAATTTATATGGTATTTGATTATTCATAAGCCATTCGGTCACAGCTCTTGTATACATACAACCTATACTCAATACGAGCAATGTAATAGGTGTTTCCCAATCAAAATTGATGATATGGTCCTTACTTGAAATGACCTCGAATGTTTCAGTTGCAACGATGTCATAAGTTAAGTCGGGATATTTCTTAATAGGTTCACTAATGAGTGCACAATCTAATTCGGAATTGTGCACTTTTTGGTTTATGGCATTACTGGAATCTACGGCGAAATCCACATCCATTTGAATGTCGTTCTTATTCAAAGTATTCGCGATATGGGCACCATAGATTTTCAAGGTTGTATGTGATGTGCCAAAATCCACTTTAGAGTTAGTTTGAATGGCACCAATGTTTTGTAAAAATTCTTCGTACTCTTGTGAAATAAGTTGAAGATAGTTTTTATATTGTATTCCTACGCTAGTGATTTTCAATCCTTGGGGCGTGCGTTTAAAAACAAGTTTTCCAATTTCCGACTCTATTTTTTTCACTTTAGCCGTAAGGGCGGATTGAGTATAGTTCGTGATTTCTGCAGACTTACTTAAATTTTGACGGTTTAATATTTCAATTTTCAATGCTATTTCTTTGATGTTCATATAGTTGGCACACCCTATAAAAAAAATTTATGAACCCTATCATTTTCCTCCATTTTACGCTTCTGGGAAGTCAGAGTAAACTCTAGTTAGCTTAATAAGTAAGGGGGACTAGATAATGCTAGAAGCTATAAGTAAGAATTTATCCCAACGAATTATTATTGAATGATACATCAAGCATAGGGGGAGAATTTCTTAATGCATACATATTATAAATGGTTAATCGTATTGGTGGCCACGTTATCACAAACTGCAGCAACCTTTGTGACATATGGGACCCATCGCTGCATTTTATCAAATTGAATGGAATTTAACACCACTTCAAACAGGCTTCATTGTTTCAGCGGTCAATATTGGTCCGATGTTTTCAATGCTGGCGTTCGGTTACTTGATGGATAAAAAAGGGGAAAAACACATTATCGGGTGGGGGACCATTTTATTGGGCCTCTCAGCTTTAACGCTTGTTTTTGTTAATGATTATATTGTATTGCTACTTTTATTATTGTTGGTCGGTATATGGTACGGAAGTGCTCAAACCGGTGGAAGCACGGCCATCGTAAAATGGTTTCCAAACGAACATAGAGGTCTGGCTCTAGGGATAAGACAGACGGGAATACCGATTGGAGGATCTCTTGCCTCTGCAGTTTTATCCTATACATATTATCATTTCAATTTGTCATCAGTCCATGTAGTACAAGGGATCGTAGCAATAATGGGAGGGCTGATCTTCTTATTATTATATAACGAACCAGAAAGAACGAGTGGAACGAGAGCGACCTCGGTCGGGTTCAAGGAGAAAATGAATGTCATCAAAAATAATAAGGAGTTATATCCGATGTATATAGTGGGTGTTGTGATGATGTCATTACAGATGATTATCATTGCACATTTTATGAGTTATTTGCATAACGAAGGGAGCTATTCATTAACAGAGGCAGGAAAATATTTAAGCGTCGTTTTAATAGGTGGTATGGTTGGACGGGTAGTCATCGCATGGGCGAGTGATCAATTCTTTGAAGGTATAAGGGAAAGATTATTGCTTATTGTGATGGCTGTTACCGTAATTCTTACAGTGATGCTGCCACTCATCATGACTGTTGAAATGGAAATATTGATGCTATTATTTTGTTTTCTTTTGGGTTTTGTAGCCATTGGTTGGTATTCCATTTTTATTGCTTGTATCACAGAACAATCGGATTCACGTTTTATAGGTTTAACGGTGAGTTCAGCATTGACATTAAATCAATTATTCATTGTCATAGCACCCTCTTTATTCGGATTAGTCGTTAATCTATTGAACAGTTATCAACAAGCCCTATATTGGGCCGGAATATCTGTAGCTTTAGGAGCGATTAATTTATACAGAGCAAAAATAAAAAAAAGAATGGATCATAGGATCACCACAAAATTTGATCAAATTAATACAAATAACCTTGATAAATGAATAAATAGAAAGGGCATGTTTTGAAAAAAGATGAATCAAAACATGCCCTTATACTACTATTAAATTGGATTATTCTTTTATAAAAATGATCGATCATTTATTGTGTTCCTTAATCAACTAAAGCACCCGTTAGTTCTACAAGATTAGCTTATTATTTATTCATCCTCATCAATCTCATCTTAAAATTCAGAATTCGATACAATAAATTCTTTTAAGTTAGAAGCTAATTCTTCTAATTCTTCGGTTTCGTGATACCAAATATAAATTTTACCATCCATTACCGTATCAACAATCCGAAAACATAATTTGTCCCCTGTACCATCTTCACCAATAGATATTAGGTCATCTGCCATTCCTTCATCTCTCACATCTTGATTTTGTCTTACAATATCATCCCAGGTTCTCTTCAAGTTTTTGGAGTCTTTAATAGGAAACAGAGTCCATTCATCAATCTGAGCATTGTTAGATAGTTTAAAAAGTTCTTTGTATTGTTTGGGAAAAACAATTCCTAATTGTTCTTCTGCTGATTTTATATCGAAATCCGTAACTCCAGGTTTTCTTGCGTCAATCAAATCGATTACATCATTCATTTAATACGTACCATTCCCTTCATATTCTTTTACATAAAACTTCTTGATTTTTCTTCAAAAACCTTCTTCAGCCATCCTGCCCCTTTAGTTCCACAAGAAAAAGCTGCCTTAAAGACAGCTCCGCTCTTCAGCTAAAGCACAGAAGCCTTTATTTTTCAAATCTCACTAACGTTTTTTCTGGTATTTCAATCTGGTCAATATCAAAGTTATTGATTTGGAGAGTTATCTCACCCTCTCGCTTATCAGTTTCATCTCCAATCCAACAGCTATACAGTTCAAAATAATCCCCTTTTTCAAGATAGCTTCCCATTCTTTTACAAAGTTCTAACAGTTTTACTTTTGATTCAGCACAGGTTTCTTGATTCATATATTCCGAAATCTCAATTCCCCAATGACTTGATACCTCGTAAACATAAGGGTTAGTAAACTGATATTTTTTTACATTTTGCAGTTCGCTATCTCCTGCAAAACATCTTCCAATGTAAAAAGAATCATCTGAATATTCATCATCGTTAATTGGTAATTCTATATTACAGCCAATGTAGGAAGCTAAACTCATTCTTACCGACTCCTTTGATAATCCTTTTTAAACTATTCTGCCCCGTAAGACAGCTCCGATCTTCAGCTAAAGCACCCGTTAGTTCATTAACGGTTTTAAACAATCTTTATATGCCACAATGGTACAGATAAAATTCACCTTTAGCTAAAGTTTCTGACATTGAAATTATCTTTTCAAATTGTGTAATCACTTCATCTCGGTTGAAGACTAGTTTTTCATAGTCCCCCTTCTGATTGCCAGCTTCGCCATAAACGAATTCTCCAGTGAGTTCAAATTTAACAGGTGCATTTTTAAATAGACTTTTCCATGACGCAAAAATACTTATTAAAGTTTCAGAAGACTGCTTATCAAAAAGGGTTACTCCATGATAGTTAATACCTCGACCATTAGGAGTTCCTAGTAATGATGGGTTTTTACTTGGAATCCATTCTAATGAGTCCATAATGTATTGAATCAAGTCATCATGTATGACAACACTGTCAATGAAACTGTTATTTCTTTCTCTATACATCCAAAAATCATTTATATCAGTTGTCTTAGATATAAGGTAAAACTCATGCTCCAAGCTCATGTTTTCCTCCTTAAAATAAGTTCCTCGTTAGGTCTAATATTAGCATTCCTTATGGAACTATCCTGCCCCGATAGTTGCATAAAGATAAGGCTACCTTAAAGACAGCTTTGATCTTCACCTAACGCACCTGTTAGTTAAAAATGACTCCCTTTTTACTTAACGTTCATCTGGCTTTTCATCAAGTACCCAAGAGATATCAGCCCCAAAGTCCAACTGCACGACAGGATTAGGGGAGCATTCTGGCACAAACTCCAGGTCGTAAGAAAAACCTATTGTGAAGTTCTTTATACGAACTGTATTAGTATCATTCCAAGTAGACATTGTACACAATTCTCCTTCTAACACTCTACCAACTAAATGATAAATACCTATGTATGAACGTATTCCGCATTCATTTGTAGGATAATCAGAGAGATGTCCTGGTTTAGCAGGATTAATTCCTAGTCTACTGAATACATTTGCTACGGAAGTATCTAAATATTTACAGGATTCCACAAAATTGTTGCAGTATAGACAACTACATACCTCTATACCTTTGTTATAAAATTCTCGGGTCTTATCAATATCAACTTCTAATAACCAATTCTCTATTTTAATCTGTTGCAGCATTTCGACACCCACTTCTTTGAAATCTCCAGCTACCCCTTTATTCGGTAAACATTTTAAAATTCCTTGTTGAACTAACCTGCCCCGTTAGTTGATTTATAATTTTCTTCTACTCCCTTCTGAAATCATAAGTTTCACTTGGGACTTCTAATTGGTGACCATTAATTATTACGGTATCATTATCAACCCATTTTATATTTGCTTTTTCTTCATGATAGTTCCAATAAATATTCTTTGGTTTTCTTTTCTCTTTATTAAAATTTATAAGAACACTGAAATCTGTTGTTGCTCCTCCAGATGAAACATAAGCTTTAAGCGTATAAGTTTCATCTGGGGAACCGTCGCTTCCAAAATACATCAAAAGTCGCTTTGCACATGCAATAGCTTACTATTTGTTTTTGCCTTCATTTTTAAAAGACTATAGCACTAAACTCCCATTTATTTTTCTTTTTTAATTTATTTTTAACGTAATTTTCATAGGATGTTCAGGTTCCTTCGATACACTTAGAATGCTGTTTCTGGTCAACTTGATTTTAAATGAGAAACCAAAACCAAATAAGCAAGGAGATGAACAATATGAACTATGAAATATTTCAATGGATTAACGGTTGGTCCGGCCATTTCTCTTATCTAGATAGAGGAATGATATTCATCACTAATAGCGTTCCTTATGTGGTAATCGCACTTATGTTGTTCCTATGGTTTATTGAAAACAAAGAAAAACGAGCGGAAAAACAGTACACAGCTATATACGCTGTTTTTTCTTGCTTACTTGGATTGTTCATAAACGCAATCCTTCACCTTGTCTACTATCATCCACGTCCATTCGAGGCACACCATGTTCATCAGTTAATACTGCATCCTGCTGACTCTTCGTTTGTAAGTGATCACTCGGTATTAGTATTCTCCATAGCATGTACGATGGTGCTACGAAACGACTCGTGGAAATATCCCGTATTAGTATGGGCTATTATTGTTGGCATTTCGCGTATATTCGTCGGAGTCCATTATCCTGCAGACGTGATTGGTGGCGTCCTTATTTCATACGGGGCAAGCATATTCGTTATGCAGTCTTCCAAAAAATTGGAGCCTTTGGTACAAGTAGTGTTCTACATGTATGACAGAGTAACGAAACACATCCCTTTCCTTGCTAAGTACAGCCATAAAGACCTAAGTCAAGAAAGATAAGGATTTTTTCTAATGGAAAATCGGCTGTAATAAGAGTTGAAATCCTATGGTTAATTGATAAACAGACTTTTTCTTATTATGGGGAAATGTTGTATTTTCTATTTTTGTCAGAGATGGAGATTGCTTTGTAACAATGACCACTTCCAAAAAGGAGATGAGTTCCATTAAAGAAAACTTAGCATTTTCTGAACAAACTGAAATGGTCCAACCTTCAGGTCTGTAAATGATAAGCAAAGAATCACAACTCACCATATTTTTTGGAATCGTCAAGATTATGGCAACCACTGTGGGAGAAACAGCCCCAGACTTCCTTAATGATTAACTTGGATTTGGATGGGCATCCTTATTTAGAGAGAGAAATAAAATTAAGTTGTGGGAAACCACTTTAAAGAAAGGAAATTATATATGCAAGAAAACCAACATAAAATGAAAATTCTACTTAACAAAGTGCCACAAGTGACGATTTTCTTTTGGATCATCAAAGTTTTGTGTACTACTGTTGGTGAAACATTTGCTGATTACATCAATTTCAACATTGGACTTGGTTTAACTCTTACTACCATTATTATGGGAGTTGCGTTTTTTATTGCATTGTTTTTTCAATTTAAAGCAAACAAATATGTTCCAGCCATTTACTGGGTAACAGTTGTTCTTATAAGCGTATTTGGAACACTTGTAACGGATTATTTGACAGATAATATGGGCGTACCACTTGAGGTTAGTACAGCTGTATTCTCGGTGTTACTGGGACTGACTTTTCTATTTTGGTATCTTAGTGAAAAAACACTATCGATCCACTCGATTTTTACTAAAAAAAGAGAAGTTTTCTACTGGCTTACGGTCCTTTTCACCTTTGCACTTGGAACAGCGGTCGGCGATTTATATTCCGAACAACTTGGTTTTGGTTATCTTAACACAGGAATAGGCGTTGTTATTATTATTGCTCTTGTGTTCTTAGCTTATAAATTTTTGAAACTTGACGGAGTATTAGCTTTCTGGATTGCTTATATTTTAACTCGTCCGCTTGGAGCGTCAATTGGAGATTACCTATCTCAACCAAAAGTAAATGGCGGATTAGGACTCGGGACAACCGTTACGAGTGTGATTTTTCTTATCGCTATTTTAGCAATCATCGTTTTCCTTGCCGTTTCAAAAATTGATACAAATGCTAAAAGTGATATAGCGGAAACAAACCAAAGTAATGCAAATAAGAAACATGTGCTAACACAAACGATTGTTGTACTCGTAATTTTCTTAATTGTTGGTATAGGTGGTTATAACTGGCGCAGTAATAATATTGCATCACAAGGTGCTTCAGAGCAAGCTACATTAGCGGGTCAATTAAATGATTTTGTTAAAATTGAAAATGATATGCTAAACGCTGTAAATAAAAACGACTTTGCTTCAGCAAAAAAAGGCGCTGATAATTTGGAACATCAGTGGGATACACAAGAACCTAAGCTTCGAAAAATTGATAGCACTACATGGACAAAAATTGATGGAACAATTGACTCTGTGCTAGCAGCGGTTCGTTCTTCAAAACCTGATATTAATCAAAGCAAAACAGCACTTACTAATTCACTTAGTGTCTTAAAAGGTGCAAATAAATCAACATCAAAATCTGGTGCCTCACAAACTACATTATCTGGACAGTTAAACGATTTTACAAAAATTGAAAAAGATATACTAAACGCTGTAAACAAAAATGACTTTGCTTCAGCGAAAAAGAGGGCAGATGAATTAGAACATCAATGGGACACACAGGAACCAAATCTCCGAAAAATCGATGGCGCTACATGGACGAAAATTGATGGAACAATTGATGTTGCATTAGCAGCAGTTCGTTCATCAAGTCCTGATGTAAACAAGTGTAAAACAGCACTTAACAATTCACTTAGTACCATAAACGCAGCAAATAAATAATAATCTTAGGAATCGCCAATCGCGGTTCCTTTTTAAATGGAACCCTTATTAAACTAACCTGCCCCGTTAGTGCCATAAGAAAAAGCTGCCTTAAAGACAGCTCTGATCTTCAGCTAACGCACCCGTTAGTT
>NZ_JBHVQU010000152.1:0-8813 GCF_042886655.1 Peribacillus sp. NPDC058002
TCATTATTTAGCATGAATCCATAATCAGGTACCATGATACCCGATCCGAATACTTGCTCGATTGTAGTCGTATATGCAACCATATTTCCCCATTTATCCATTACAGAGAAATGGGTTGTTTGACCGATCGGTGTTTTCTCCTCTTTTACCTTCTTCATTGAAGGAGGTTCTTTGCCCTCATACTTCCATGGATCGCCTGCCTTGACATCAGCTGTTGATCTATTTGGATTGATGAGTTTTCGTCTTTCTTTAATATAACCTTCATCCAATAGTCCTTTTGTAGGTACATCATAAAAATCTTCATCCGCCATATAGGCAGCTCGATCGGCAAAAGCAAGATGCATGGCTTCCGTGAGATAATGAAGATATTCAGGTGTGTTCGCCCCCATCTTTTGTACATCGTATCCTTCCATAAGCTCCAGGATTTGTAGAACGGTCAAACTGCCTGAGCTTGGTGAAGCTGCCCCTACCACTTCAAATCCCCTATATTCCGATTTAATCGGCTCTCTTTCTTTCACCTCATAGTTTTGCAAATCCTCAGTTGTCATCGTTCCTTCACGCTTTTGAACTTCTTTGGTTAGGGCTTCCCCGATTTCACCTTTATAAAAAGCCTTGGAACCTTGTTTTTTTAGTAACTTAAAAGTCTTTGCCAGATCTGGCTGTACAAGGGTGTCGCCCTCTTCCAATGGCTTTCCGTCTGGTACAAAAACTTTTGCAGCCGCTTGGTTATTTTTAAGCTTTGTTACATTTTCATCGATATATTGTGCTGTTGCCCAATTGACTTTGACCCCTTGTTCAGCTTGTTTAATGGCCGGGCCTATGACTTGTGATAATTTCAATGTTCCATATTTCTCAAGAGAAGTCTCTAAACCCATCAGAGTTCCAGGAACTGCAACCGCTTTACCAGATGTGTGCCGCTTACTAAAAGGAACAGGTTTTCCCTTTCCATCTAAAAAAAGTTCAGGCGTAACATTTTTCGGTGCCATTTCGCGATTTTCAATCATCGTTATTTTATTTTCCTTTTTATTATAAATCATGATAAAACCACCGCCACCGATTCCAGACATCATTGGTTCAACTACATTTAACGATAATTGAATGGCTGCTGCTGCATCGACTGCGTTTCCACCTTGTTTTAATATCTTTATGCCCGCTTCAGCTGCTAACGGGTGGGAAACTGATACGATTCCTTTTGTTGCTCCCTTTCCCATTGACCCATCCACTCCAGGGACACTTGCAAAAGCTGGTGTGATCATACAAAAGAAACTGAAAGTAACTAAAATAAAACTTTTTAAAAATTTCATGAATTAGTCTCCTTTCAAAATAAAACAAATTGGGTTTTACCGTACGCCAACTGGATATACGAGCAAATGACTCTGCTTTTTAAGAGGAATATACTGGTCGATCTCTAAAATGGCCGTCAGTACATTCCCTGCTTTCTTCGATGGTTCACTTCAAAAAATCACCCCCCGAATGCCGCGATACCTGTTAACGTCAAAATCATAATCAATAAAAACACTTATCGATGTTTTATAAAAGTTCCACCCCATGTGTTTTCATCAACTTCATAAAATTATAATGTTATTATTCTACCCACCACCTCACTTTCCCTTTTTTTACAAAATAAGGATCATACTCTAAAAGCACTAGCAATCCATTAAAAAGTTTTATATAAATCAAAACAACAAGCATAAACGTGTAATAACACCTATTAAAAACAAGAAAAATCAGTGATTTAATAGGTATATTTTACCTTTTATTACGTTTCCTTCCTTTCTTTAAGGATAATATTGACTCTTTCAATTTAGAAATATATTATTGTTATAAACTTATAAGACCATGTTATAAAACCAACATCCTAGCATTTCTATCCTTCAATCGTTATTTCCAGCTTTTGTTAGAGAGGGAATTAAAAGTCCACCCTTTCTTTTACCAGCAGGTTTTAGCCTTGTTTTTTCAAATCCAACTGAAGTGGGTGATTGTTTGAATTTCCTATCCCTCCGCTATTTCATAGAGGTTTCTAACCATCTTAGTTTCAGTGAGGCTTCCAAAACCCTGCATATATCCCAGCCCGGACTAAGCCAACAGATTTTATCCCTCGAAAAACAATTAGGCTTTAAACTATTGAATCGAACGACTAGAAAAATTACATTGACGGAAGAAGGAGAGTATATCTATAAAAAACTAGCCCCTTCCTTCGAAGATATTGAGAAAACCGTGAATTACATAGTTGAACATAAAGCCATCCCCAAGCCTAAACTGAAGATTGCTACCGTCCCTTCTGCAGCTAGTATATATATCCCGAAGTTATTGAAAAAGATAGTGGGGGAATACCCGGAAACAGAATTTTACGTGCATGAAACAACATCTTCAAGGGCAGTAAAACTCGTAAACCAACAAAACTATCACATCGGTTTCATCCGGACGCCCATTAACAGTAACATCATTGCCAATGAAGGATTAAGCATGATTGAATTCATGAGGTTCCCTTTACAATTGGTCGTCTCCATTGATCATCCACTAGCCCAAAAAGATGCAATACATTTATACGAAGCAAAAGACGAACCTTTTATCCATTATGATGCCGTCCAGGCACACTCCCTTCAATTCCTTTTGGAAAAAGCTTGTCTGACTGCTGGATTTTCACCTAAGGAATTATGTAAAGGCTCTGAATTACTGACGATCGCGAATCTAATATCCAATAACTTAGGCGTAGCCCTCATGCCGGAAGATATGGTGAATTTGTTGGGAAAACGCCAAGTCAAAGCCTTGAACATCGATAACTCGAACTTATCAAGTTCCATATCGGCAGTTTGGAAAAACACGGACGCATCAAATCTGACTAAGCATATTTTGAATACGTTAAAAAATGACCATGCTTTTATCGATATATGAGATTCTTGGAAAAAGCTGCGAAACCACTCGTAGTGAAAAAGGGTCAATTATAATTAAGAGCTATACTAATCGGCATTAAAAAAGCCCCATTTCTCTTGTGACACTGAGAAATGGGGCTTTTAAAAATTGTGTAATTTCACCTCTTAAACTTCTTATTGGTGTTGGGGCGGTACCCCTTCCATCACTTATTAAAACCTTGAAATTACTAACTCTTCTTATAGGTAGTGACTAATTATATCCATGCATAGCATGCTTTGACTTAAGAAAAAATAAATACTCCATTCCTTCAGCGGTGATCTTAGTGCCAGCCCTCCCTCTGCCTTTGACGACAAATCCGTCGATTTCCAAAATATCCAGGCGGCGACGGATTTGCTGAGGGGACAAGACAAAGTCCGATTCTTGACTCTGACTAGCAATAAGTTCCCGACTTGCCGCTTTTCCTTTATCGTTGTACTGTTTGATTACTTCCAAGATGAAAATTCGCTCCTGAATTTCCAGTAAACTTTCACAGACAGGATAATCTGCCGTAACACTTTCTTCCGCATGCCCGTGCATGAACGGAAGGCCACTCTTCGACAAGACATTCCCCTCACAAACCGTCAGCATGTAATCGATTGTGCTTTTAAGTTCCCTTATGTTGCCGGGCCATTCATATTGCATGAAAAACTCCATAACGTCTTGCTCTACTTTTACCCACTTCCCGCTTTTTGTGATGAGATGCTTTATCAAAAGTGGAATATCCGCTCTTCTCTCTTTTAGTGACGGTATGTAAAGATTGAGTACATTCAGACGGTAAAACAAGTCTGTTCTGAATGAACCGTCCCGCATCTTATCATGAAGATTTTTATTCGTCGCGGTGATTACCCTAACATTTATGGGAATGATTCTCTTGCCGCCAATTCTGCGTATTTCGCCCTCCTGAAGAACCCGTAGCAAATGGGATTGAACTGTGAGACTTATATCACCAATTTCATCCAAAAAGATCGTCCCGTTATCCGCCATTTCAAACAGTCCTTTCCTGCCTCCCCTTTGTGCTCCTGTAAATGCACCTTCTTCGTAACCAAACAATTCACTTTCAAGTAAAGTTTCTGTTAAAGCGCTGCAGTTGACCGCTAGAAATGGCCCGTTCTTTCGCAATGAATGCTCGTGAATCGCATGAGCAAACAGCTCTTTTCCTGTTCCTGTCTCTCCCTGAACCAAAATCGGATGCTCAGACAGGGCAAGCTTCTTGGCAATCTGCTTACGCTCTTTCATTACTTCATTTTCGCCAATAATATCTTCAAAGCGGTATTTTGAATAAAAGCCTTGATTTCGCATTTCTCTTTGTGCAGTCTTTTCTATTTCGAAAGCTTGGTGTACGCTTTTGAAGGTTGCGACGATTGTATTTTCTTTCATCATTTGCAATCGAAAAATCACGACATCCACTCCGTCTATGTTGAAGAACTTGCTTTCATCATTACTTCCCATGATGAAATCGATAATATCCCGGCGATTCAATACATGCTCCAGATACTGATTAACTACATCTTTTGCATCAACATGGAACAATGCCGCAAGCTGGTTATTGAATACCGATATCAGCCCTACCTCGTTAACGACCAATATTCCGTCATCGACAGTCCCCAACACATTTTGGATATGATCGCTCATTTGTTTAGCATCACGCTCTGCATATAACAGCTTACGTTGTAATTCAATGATATTGCTAATATACCTTTCTGAAATCTTCGAGGATATATCCTTGTGTAAACCACAGCATTCTACAACTTCCAAAATTGTTGTTATATCAAAAAGACGCACACCTATATCGATTACTTCTTTTATGTAAGAGGGGCATAGGTGAGTTTCTCCTGGTGAAACGGCGATTTGGACATTCTCATAAAATAATATCCCCTTCCTGAAAGGAATAAATTGAACATGATCGACACCAAGCTGATATAAGGATTCAATAAGGTTAATAGTTGCATCATCATCATCATTCACCAAAAGAACGGCCGAACCCTCTGGTATTCTTAATAGCTTGTCAATGTATTCATGATTAACAGTTCTCTTTCCGACGATTATTTTCTCGGGATTTACGCTATATATACCCTCTTTCTTATCATAAGCGGCATCTGATGAAAACAAAATCATTCCATCTCCCAGAGAACGAGGTATTCCCTCATCGGTAGAATGGCTTTTGACATGCACGTAGTCTCCAAGCAGTTGTTCCAGTTGCTCCTGCAAGGCTTCCTTTGTTTTTGAGCTTCCCGCTATAAGTGTAAGTTCGGATTTTGACATAAAACACCTACCTGTCTTTAATTGGTACTATTATATCACCAAAAAGAACCAATAAAGACCTAAAACTTCAATTCAACCATTAAGTTTTCATAAAAATCAATTATCCCGTATTGGCACAGATTTTGCATATCTATTGACATTGATGACATTGACATCCGTTGACATGCCTATGGTTTTGAAAAGGAGGAAAAAGCAGAATACTAGAAAAACAAATGAAAGGTAATAGGCCGGCAATATTTTGTAAGCGTATTAGTTCACTGCACTTATTTTAAATTCAAAGGAGAGACACTTATGAGCCGAATAGAAGAGAAAGTAGTTTTGCTTGAAACAGCTGGGGAAAAAGAGAGAAAAATCAATGTTTTTGTATTGCTGCTCTGCATTCTAGCCATAGCAACTCTATTTACTTACATTTTGCCGGCCGGGGAATATACACGGATCGAAGCAGATGGACGGACAACTGTTGACGCCACTTCTTTTAAATGGATAGAATCTTCACCGGTGGAATTGTTCGATATGATAAAAGCTATTCACACGGGAATGGTTGAAGCCGGCAATATCATCTTTTTCTTATTGATTATCGGAGGGTTTTTTGGTGTTTTAAGAGCAACAGGGACGGTTGATGTGCTGATCGCCACAATGGCTCGGAAGTTGGCGACTCGTGAAAAGCTATTAATTCCTGTCGTGATGCTGTTTTTTGCTGTAGGCGGCTCCTTAATGGGAATGGCGGAAGAAACACTAGCATATCTCCCTCTTATCATTCCGCTGGCGTTGGCTCTCGGATTCGATACAATTACAGGAACCGCCATCGTCATTGTTGGGGCATTGTCGGGATTCACGACTGCCATCATGAATCCATTCACAGTAGGACTTGCGCAAGGAATTGCTGAATTGCCGATGTTCTCAGGAATAGGGTTGCGCCTTATTTTATTTATTATCGTCTACCTTGTTTCCGTTCTTTATATCCATCGTTACGCAATGAAGGTAAAGAAAAATCCTTCCATCGGAATCTATGGAAAATATACAAAAGAAGAATCGAAAAAACTGCTGCAATCAAGTGTGAAGTTAACAGCGAGACATAAGTTCATCTTAGGCAGTTTCTTAATTAACTATATCATCTTGGCATTTGGAGTCATCAAGTTCCAATGGTACATGACAGAAATCGCTGCCCTATTCATTATATTGACAATTGTCATTGGAATCATCGGAAAATTGTCTGCGGATCACATCGTCAGCTCTTTTACCAATGGATCTGCAGCCTTGCTGGGCGGTGCTTTGATTATTGGCGTATCACGCGCCATTCTTGTTGTATTGAATGAGGGACATATCGTCGACCCTATGCTCCATCAACTATCTGAAGCTATTCAGCATATTCCGGCCTATTTAAGCGTTGCCGGCATGTACAGCTTCCAAACTCTCATTCATTTTATTTTAGCTTCCGGCACCGGTCATGCGATGTTGACCATGCCAATTATGGTTCCGCTCGCAGACTTATTGGATATTACACGCCAAACAGCAGTGTTGTCTTTCTCTTTTGCGGACGGAATTGGAAATATGATTTTCCCGACCGCTACCACCTTGATGGCAGGCTTGGCAATTGCAGGCATACCTTGGACAAAATGGGCGAAGTGGATTCTGCCCCTGGTACTCATTCAATATCTCATCGGATTAATAGCCGTCATCATGGCTCACTTCATCGGATATGGGCCATTCTGATAAAAATCATGAATTAATCGCAGGAGGAAAAACACATTGCTTACTTTAATCAAAAATGGCGAGATATACTCACCCAATTACTTAGGACGGAAAGACGTTTTGATCACAAATGATAAAATTGCATTCATCGATGACAGGATCGAGATTCCTGACAACTTCGCTCCTATTCATATCATTGATGCGACCAATCTTTTAGTTGTTCCAGGTTTCATAGATTCACATGTTCATATTATTGGCGGAGGCGGTGAGGGAGGATTCAAAACCCGCACCCCTGAGCTGATGCTTACGGATATTACGACTTCCGGTATTACAACGCTGGTTGGCTTGCTCGGTACGGACGGAACTACGCGTAGAATGGAAAGCCTGCTTGCAAAGGCCCAGGCGCTTGAAGAAGAGGGTATTTCCTGTTTCATTCATACAGGTTCCTACCAAGTGCCAGTAAAAACATTGACAGGGAAAATCGAAGATGACCTTATTCTCATCGACAAAATCATCGGTGTCGGGGAGATTGCCATCTCCGACCATAGGTCATCAGAACCCACTTTTGAAGAATTGACCAAAATCGCCGCAGCGGCACGCAACGGCGGTATTTTGTCAGGAAAAGCAGGTATTTTAGAAGTTCATGTAGGAGACGGAGATGGCGAGCTCTCGTTGTTACATGCAATTGCTGATAAAACCAACATTCCGATTCGGCAGCTCCATCCGACACATATCAACCGAAATGAAGAATTATTCAAGGCAGGAATTGATTACGCCAAACGCGGTGGGTACGTAGACTTTACAACAAGCACCATTCCACAGTTTCTGGATGATGGCGAAGTGAAGTGCAGTATTGCCTTGCGGATAATGCTTGAAGAAGGGATACCAGTCGGACACATAACCTTCTCTTCAGACGGACAGGCCAGCCTTCCGTTTTTCAACAACCATGGGGAGTATGCAGGCCTTCAAGTGGGAAAAGTATCTTCGCTATATCAGGAAGTGCGTGATTCTGTTTTAGAAGAAGGAATCCCCCTTGAAACGGCACTGAAGGTCATCACCGCGAATCCCGCACAAGTGCTGAAACTATCAAACAAGGGCAGTATCCAAACAGGGAAGGATGCAGATATCGTACTATTGCAAAAGGAAAATTTGGCAATCAGCACGGTAATGGCAAGAGGACAAGTTATGGTAGAAAAGGGCATTCCTTTGATAAAAGGAACATTTGAATGAGTTTAGACAAGATACCCGTTATCGAAAAATTTTCACGACTCGCATTGTTTAAGATTTCGTATTAAGTATCACCTATCCTTAAATAGTCCGTATTACGCAGAAGTCCATATTAGTTTAACCATATCCATGCAATGGTATAAAAGCATGCCCACTGGCCATTATGAATATTTTGTTGTTCCGATCGATTCAGCAAACAATTATTCTTAAATTATTTGTTTCAGCCATCGTAGGGGCAATGGGATCTTATTTCACCAAAGGTATAACCGCCCCCCCATGTCGTGGCAGAATTACCTGGATGTCGTCAGAAGCCAACCCACTATTTACCGTTAATAAGCATGATCATTTCTATCTTTTACTTACAAAGATTAATATTGTGAAGAATCGCTATAGGGGCGTTACTTAAACAAACTAAAAAGTCGAATTCCTAACCGTGAAGGAATTCGACTTTTATTTTTCAGTCATCTTGGCCTGTCTCCTTTGCTGAACTATCAACCTGTTAGTTCATAAGGCAACAAAACCTGTAAAGCCCCGATTTCTGCTTTAAGTTTCATCTCCATCCAAAATCTGGACTATCAAGGCCCCTACCCATCACTTTTCATTCTGGATTCTCGCTACGTACTTTCATTTCTTCAGAAGAGTCTTGATGCCAAATATATCAAACAAATAAGGAAGTACTATGCAATGGCTGGACTTTCGCCATGGGGTCAATATAGGCT
>NZ_JBHVQU010000153.1:0-8772 GCF_042886655.1 Peribacillus sp. NPDC058002
GTCAGGTGTATTGGGAAGAAACCATGCTTTTATATAAAGAAAAGTGTTAATAAATATCATCAAAGAAAAGCATAAAGTGTATCCAAGAATAATGAAAATAGCCACTTTACCTAGTATTTTCCCGAAAAATCGGATAAGAAGATCGTAAAGCGTGTCATTTGGGTACTTCTCAGCCGTTTTCACCATAATAATACTGGCAGCAACGCTTAATATCCAACCAATGATGAGGCCCATCCAGCCGTCTGTTCCAGCCTTTTCGGCAACAACTTTAGGAAGCGACAAAAACCGACCCCCATTTGGGTCCCAACAATTAAAAAAATATATTGCAGGATGGTGATTTCATTATGAGTGTATTTTTTCATTTTCCTCACCTTATCTTTTAGGCTTTCCCTGACGATTGGATTGAATGGTCCTTACACTTTTTGGTCGTGTAATCATTTTCCATAAAGGAAAACGAATAAATGAGTCCTTCATATCAGCAAACCGGAAAGGAGCTAATGGGCTTGCATACGGAGTTCCCAGCGATTCAAGACTAATTAAATGGGCAATCAACGTCATGGCACCAATCATGATTCCGGTACTTCCAAACATGACTGCTAATAACATCATGGGAAATCGCAGCATTCGGATAGCCGTCCCCATGTCATAACTTGGAATGATAAATGAGCCGATTGCCGTTGCAGAAACGACAATCACCATAATATTGCTTACTATACCTGCCTGAACAGCTGCCTGTCCGATCACAATTCCTCCCACAATTCCAACCGTTTGGCCTATTGGAGCCGGAAGACGAACGCCTGCTTCTCTCATCATTTCAATGGTAACCTCCATCAGGAGTGCTTCTATGATTGGCGGAAAGGGCACAACCACCCGTGATTCGGCTATGGATAAAAAAAGCTTTAAAGGAATGACTTCGTAATTATAGGATATAATGGCTACATATGTTGAAGGTAGAAATAATGTGATCATAAAAGCGAAAAATCGCAGCAACCGTATCAATGATGCAGCTAACCAGCGTGTGCTGTAATCATCAACACTCTGAAGAAAAGACATTAATGTTACCGGAGCAATTAAAACAGATGGCGAACGATCGACGATAACGGCAAATCGACCTTGAAGAATATGTGAAGCTGTTGCGTCCGGCCTCTCGGTTAATATAAACTGAGGAAACGGGGAATATGGGTTATCTTCAATAAGTTCAGATAGTTCACCATTATTAATTATCACGTCCATTTGAATTTGTTTGATTCTGTCTTCAAGTTCCTGCAGTACTTCTTCACTAGCAACATCTCCCAAATAAACGATAAAGACCTTTGACTTTCCGCGAACACCGACTGTAAGTTCCTTTATGATCAATTCTCGGTTAGGAATATATCTTCGCAACATTGCTACATTCTGACTTCCGGTCTCTACAAATCCCTGGTGGGCACCTTTCAGTGATGTTTCTAACTTCGGATCTTCAATCGCTCTTTGAGGCCATCCTTTTGTATCCAAAAGAAACGCTTTAGTTTCCCCTTGGATGAATAAGGCGCTGTCACCTGCAAAAAGTGCATTTTCAACGGATTTCCATGAATGGACGTCTTCAACATCCCCTACAGTTGTAGGCAATCCCTTCTTTGGGTCGAAAGAGGATTGCATCACGGCACTTAGAACGTTATTGCTTATTGAATTTTTATCTGTTAAACCATCTACGTATACTAAAGCTGCCTTTGTTCCCTTTCCGGCGAATTCGAAGTGGCGAATCACCAAATCCGGAGCATGGTGAAACATCTGCTGAAGTACTTGTATATTCATCGATATATCAGGATACAGCGGATAATGATCTATCGAACTAAGTTTTTCTGAATAAACATTTTGGTTTGTTTGCTGGTATTTTGAATAACGTTTCCTCTTAAATAAACCGGAGAAAAAAATATGAAACGCCCCCTTTCTCTCAGATTTATCATTTCTCGCATAAGAAGAAATATACTCTTTGTTGTAAAAAAATAGACTATGACGGAAGCAAGTAAAACGTACGCCAGAATTTATAAAACCGTTTTAATTATCTTTGGAACAAAATGGAGTTTAACTTTAAAAACTTCAAGATGAAGTAATAGAAATAGGTGCTCCCTACTAAAGAAGAGCGTCTCTTCTTTTATGAGTAAGCGTAAAATATCCCCACCTTCAAAAAGGATAGGGATTGAATTACTATTTGGTACAACCCAACACGATTCCAAGCGCGTTCAATGAATCGTTTGGAATCGAAAAATGAGTTACGGCAATCATCCTGGCTATCGTTACGGCTGTCATCATTTTTGGCAGGATTAAAATGATTGCAAAAGTATCTGTTGTCACCTTGCAACCCGGTGGCTTCAATGTTTTCCTGTGCTCTTCCCTTCTAGAGCTACAGATGAGTTTTAATTTCACCTAATACTGCCTTAATTTATTTTAAATTCTATAGTATAAAACTCTTAACATTATCAAAACCTATGACTAGCAACACATTACATTCATAGGAGCTGACAACATGGCTAGAAATAACAACAGTAATCAATTAGTAGTTAATGGTGCAGAACAAGCTCTAGAACAAATGAAATACGAAATCTCTAGTGAATTCGGTGTTACACTTGGCGCTGATACAACATCTCGTGCAAACGGATCTGTTGGTGGAGAAATTACAAAACGTTTAGTGCAAATGGCTGAACAACAATTAGGCGGAAGAACTCGTTAATCGAAATCATATGTAATGTTAGGGATAGTGATTGGACTATCCCTATTTATAATTTTACAAACTTCAAAAAAAGAAACAGAAACATCAGTAGCTGTTATTTTGCTATGTCGCAGTATGAATATACTGTGCTTGTAGAGCTATCCTGCCCCTTTAGTTCCATAAGAAACTCCTATGGCGGCGCTCCTCGCCGCCACCATCTTCTACGAAAATCTAAACTCAAAAAGAGAGTCTAATCATTGCTTCAACAACCTCCCTTATTGATGTAAAGCACGTATTCCCTGACTTTCTTTGAGTGTGGGGTGTTGAGAAAGTATCTTGCTGAAAAGAACGAGACTTATCTTTTTATTCAGCTACCAAAGCCAAGTGAGTATCCAAATGTTTTAAAAATTACTGCTGGAGATTACTGGTGTAATCTCATCCAAAAGGTGTTAGAGGGCGCAAATATTAAGCTAGGTTCCGTGGTTTCAGACGTTATGGGTGTTTCGGCTCGAGACATGCTTAACGCAATTGCCGAAGGTGAAGAAGATCCTGAAAAACTAGCAAACTTTGCTCGACGCACAATGAAAAAGAAGAAAGATTAACTAGAACTCACCCTTAAAGGTTATATCAATTCGCATCAACGCCTCATGTTAAAAACCATCTTAAAGCATATTGATTTTTTACAGAGCAAATCGAGATGCTCGACCAAGATGTCGATGAAAGAGTAAACTCCTATCAAGAAGATGTGGAACGATTAGACTCTATTCCTGGTATTGCTGCAAGAATGGCTGAGCAAATTTTATCTGAAATTGGGACTGATATTAAGAAACAGTTTCCAAGTGCATCTCATATTTGTTCTTGGGCAGGACTAGTTCCTGGGCATAACGAAAGTGCGGGAAAAAGAAAATCAGCTAAAACAAAAAAAGGAAACAAGTATTTGAGATCAGCATTAACAGAAGCAGCTCATTCTATCTCTTAACTCGAAAAGAAATGAATGTAGACTTAGGCGAAGACTACTTTGATAAGCAGAGACAACAATCAATATTTCGGCATTCACTAAGAAGACTTGAAAGTTTAGGATACACAGTTACATTACAAGAACCTGAAGCATCTTAATCCAGTCCACTTACCTACAATAAATCAGTAAATTAAGCGCTCTCCCCTTTTTTAAAAAACAATGAGCTGCGTCTTCTTAAGTATTGCCTTTTCCCCTAAATTCCAGAAGTCTATTTTCATGGTAGTTCAATAAGAAAAAAACCGGAAATCACAGATAGTTTTCGGGTCAGGCGATACATTCTTCAGGAGATCAATGTGGGCGTTTAATGACAGACCCAAATTTGTAAGCTCCAGCAATAATCTGAAAAGGGAAGGCGATAATCAAAGGCCACTGCCTCCTACATCACGTGGAATGGAGGCTTCTAACATAAAAAAAGATGACGGCAATGAATATTGGACTTGTCTTAGCTGCCTTTATTAAAATTTTCTCATAATACATAGCATCGGAAAGGATACCTTTTTTATATTCTTGCTAATCTCCATAAAGTAACCTGATGAAAGATCATCAGGTTGTGAAAGCTTTATGCAAAGCCCTAGAAGCTTTGGTGAAGTATGTATTATCTAATTCGAAACCAATAAAGCTCCGATTTAGATTAATAGCAGCTTGTCCTGTTGACCCTGAACCCATAAAACAATCTAATACTGTTTCACCTTTATTAGAATGAGTTGCAATGATTTTTTTGAGCAGAGTAACTGGCTTTTGACAAGTATGAAATCTCACTTTTCCACAACTATAGGAGCTTCATAAGAAGCCCTATCATAAAAAGAATTAAACGTCTTTTGTCCCTTTAATATAGGAAATAAAATATTCTCTTGAGACAAATAATTTACTTTTGCATTAATTGGGACCGGATTGGTTTTTTCCAAAATTCTTATTCTTTGTTGTTTCACTTCAGCTTTTCTCCAACTATTGATAAAATCCCTCATTTTAAAAATATCGTAAAAAATCACCATTGTTCCACCCGGATCTAGGACTCTCTTAAATTCTTATAAAAGGCTAAACCAATTTAAAGTATTCTCTTCTAAATCCCATTCTACAAATTCTATAGATAGATATAGAACCATATTTTTTGGGGTCACCACCGACCACATTTAAAATTTGTCTATCTAGATATAAAGTGCTGCGGGTCCGTACAGATTAAATGAATAGAATTACTCCCAATCTTTTTAATTTCATTAAAGACATCAACATATATTAACTTCATTTCTTGAGCTGATTTACAAAAAGACATTTTAATTATCCCCATTCCTGACCTGAACTCCGTTTCAATTCCTGGGGATGAGGACCTTACTTTACTACTAATATTATGAGAGTTACAGGAGTCAGTTTCGAGCTCGTTATTTATGCCAAAGAAACAGTCGCTATAGATAGTGTGAAAGTTTATAATTATGATTATGGTCCTGTTCTCCAAAACTACTGTCCAGAGGACTTAGCTGAGTTGGGAGTTGTGGCTAACATTGCCCCTTTATCCTAAATGAGTATGAAAACGTCTTTGCAGATAGGAATGGCCCTATTGTAAACGGCAACAACTATGAATATTGCCTCGAGTTCACAGAATAAATGTCAAAGCATTTCAACAAGAAGAAGCAACAGATTGTATATCTGTTGCTTCTTCTTGTATGATTTCGCCTATTGCTATTAATTGTTAATTCTTCAATACTTTTTGTTATTTAAATATTTACTTGTCTTTTGCAACAGCTTTTATTTCATGTGACGAACAGAATGATTTACCTTTTCCCTGTTATTCTTCCTTGCCTGCTGCCATATTCATGTTCGCTTCGACATTCTCCTGACTGATGGTTGTAAATGGTAAACTCCTCTTGCCAGAGAAGTTCTCAAGCAAGTCTTTGACATCAATGCCCGAAGATGCTTTTAATGATTCCTGCAATGTGGCCATTAAATCCGTTGCATACCCAGTCACTTTATTGGCCCCGCCATTCGCACCGCTTCCACCTGTATCCACTACAGTGATCTTGTCGATATTACTAAGCGGGCTTGCCACTTGTTTGGCATACTCCGGAAGCATTTTCAAGATCATATCCATGACGGCTGCCTGACCGAACTGTTCAAATGCTTCGGCAATCTTCTGCTTGGCTTCGGCCTCTGCTACCCCTGTTAACCGGATGATTTCCGCTTCTGTCGTACCTTGTGCCCTTTGTGCGTCCGCTTTAGCAAGACCGTCCATGCGAACGCGTTCCGCTTCGGCTTTTGCCATGGCTTCGATTTTATACTTATCGGCATCCGCTTCCGTTATCTGTTTCATTTTATTTGCGGAAGCCGCCTGCTCTACCGCATAACGGTCGGCATCCGCCTTTTTCTTCACTTCGGAATCATATTGCTTTTCACGGCGGAGGATTTCTTTTTCCTCCAGCTCGATTTGCTTTTGCCGTTCGATGATCCTGATTTGCATTTCCTGTTCCGTTACATCCTGTTTGGAGCGGGCCGTTTCCAGATCGTAAGCTTGGTCAGCTCGTGCTTTGGCAATATCCTGCTCGCGACGGAATTCCGCAACCTTCAGCTTGTTGATTTTCTCGGCTTCGGCTATTTCCGTTGCCCTTTCAAGTTCGGCACGCTGGGCTTCCTTCGAAGCTTCGGCACGCTTGATTCGCGTTTCTTTCTCTGCTTCTGCGGTAGCTATATCAGCATCCCTCTTCACTTGTGCAATCCTTGGCTTACCGAGCGATTCAAGATATCCATTTTTGTCCCGGACATCTTTTATTGTAAATGATACGATGATGAGTCCCATTTTAGCTAAATCCTGGGAGGCTACCCTCTGTACTTCCTGGGAAAACTTTTCGCGGTTTTTATAAATTTCCTCGACCGTCATCGACCCAAGGATGGAACGAAGATGTCCTTCCAGGACTTCCCTAGCTTCCTGTTCACGGTCATCTTTGGATTTACCAAGGAATTGCTCCGCCGCTGTGGCAATATCAGTGATCGAACCGCCAATCTTGATGATCGATACACCATCAGCCATGACTGGAACTCCCTGTTCTGTATATACTTCAGGAGTTGAGACCTCAAGCTTGCTTGACAACAAGCTTAGTGGTTCCGCTTGCTGGAACACTGGGAGAACGAAAGCGCCCCCTCCGCGGACGATTTTTATTTTATTTCCTGATTCATCGATGTGAACATTTTTGCTTCCTAAGTAGCTACCGGTAACGATCAATGCCTCATCAGGACCAGCCGTGCGGTATTTCGTAATAAAGACAGCAATAAGTGCGATAAGTAAAAATGCAACAATGGCGACGACAATCCAAATCAAATTAAACATAAACTACCTCCTACCTTTTTTAATCCTGGTGGGGCATAACATAGACAACCCCGTTTTTAACTTCGATGATCAAGACCTTTGAATCCGAAACAATTCCTTCATTCTTATAACTGGCCGCAGTTTTCGCGATGCTTCCACTGATGCTTTCAATCAAGACTTCCCCAAACCCGTCAACCGGGATTGATGTCAGAACCCTGCCGACCCTCCCTCTCAGATCATTATCATGAAATGTCAAGCTTTCTTCCGCTGATGAGATGGGAATCAAAACAAATACATTCAGTAAAGTGACGACGGTAAATGAAATGATCAGGGAAATGCCGGCAATCAACCCAGCATGAAGTCCTGAAAGCGATTCAAGCAAAAACCCACTCGCAAAAAACACGGTCAAAAAGCTAAAAATGAGTGTAGGATTAAATATATCCGGTAATTCAAGGCCGGAAAATAAATCGTTAAACAAGATAAATAAGAATGTTAGCCCCCCGAATATAATTAATCCATATAAATAGATTGTTTCTAATGGAACCCCAAATAACTCCATCTCTTTCATCCTTTAAATTCGATTTTTTCCAAGCCGCTTACTATTTTAAGGACCTGGGATAAACGTTTTCCCAACATTGATATTCTTTGTTATGACCCCCTCCATTTACTTGCCTACCATTCATACGAATGATGCATTAAAAAAGTTTCATTTATTTTCCAAGTTTTGAATTTTCCTTTTTCTTCACTTTCAAACATTGTCGTCCAATAAATCATTAATGAATTAAAATCCATAATTTCATTGACAGTGTTTAGTTAACATATTAAAATTCTTTATATGTTAACTCGTCATATAAATAGGTTTACATTAGGAGGAAGCACAATGAAGGAACGTCATGAGAAGTTAAGAATGATGATGGTTACAGCTTTATTTGCAGCACTTATAGGAATCTTTGCCCAATTCACAATTCCACTGCCCTTAGTGCCGATTACAGGTCAAACTCTAGCAATTGGACTGGCAGCAACGATTCTCGGTTCGCGTTATGGAACTTCTTCCGTTTTATTATACTTGTTCATAGGGGCAGCGGGAGTGCCGGTATTCGCTGAAATGTCTGGAGGATTAGCTAAGATATTCGGTCCGACAGGCGGTTATTTATTATCCTATATCCCGACAGTATATATAACGGGTCTGATATTGGAAAAAACCCGTTTCACAGTTGCAATGGCTTTCCTTGCAAATACAATCGGGATGATAATTACTTTGGTCATCGGTACGGTTTGGTTAAAATATATGAGTTCATTATCTTGGCCAGTGGCATTTGCCGGCGGTTTTGCTCCATTTATAATCGGAGGCTTTTTAAAGGCATTCCTTGCATCATGGCTTGGCATCACAATCCGTTCAAGGTTAGCCTCGGCTAATATGCTGCCAAAAAAAAATGCATCACTTTCCCAATGATGGGTAAATGAAAGAGAGGGTACCGCTTATGGTACCCTCTCTTTCATTTATATTTAACTTCCCGAACACTTGAACAAAAAAAGACTCTTAAATAAGAATCTTTTTTACAAGAAATTATTGCGGTCCTATCCCCATAAGTCCGAATATGAATAGCAAATGTATATGATCCCCTTTGCTAACCGTAATCATTTTACTATAGTAACAGTCATTTGACAACTATTGAGGATACACATGAACTTACTGCCATTTTATAACTTTAGGAAGTATAAAGTAACGGATTTAATTACTTATTATTTACTTCATATTCTTTTTTCGTACCA
>NZ_JBHVQU010000154.1:0-8762 GCF_042886655.1 Peribacillus sp. NPDC058002
CTTCATAGCCGGAATACTGTTTGTCTTGCCAACTTATTATGTATTTAAGAAAATCAATTCAAAAAAAGGGATGACGTTCGCTTTACTTGCGGGGACAGTTTCAATGGCAGTATTCATGAGTGTTTTAAACTATTTTGTCTTTTTACCGGCATATACCTTCTTTATGGGATGGGATGCAATGTCGGCGCCAGAGTCAAGAAAGTTCGTTACGACGGCAATCTTGCCTTTCAACGTGATTAAAGGCGTGCTCATCACATCTGTATTCATGTTGCTGTTCATTAAATTACAGACATGGATCAATAAACAAACATTATATAAAAATGCTTAACGGCATTGACGATAGAAATGAAAAAACAACCGGATATCCATATTCGGTTGTTTTTTTTTTATGTTTGTTATTTAGGTATGAGACAAAAGAAAAGCCATTCTCGATTGAAAATGGCTTGTACCGTTATTCGAATTTTAGTGCGTCTCCGTCAAATGCCTCGTCAGCAACTTTAATGGAATCCGTTGGGCATCCTTCAAATGCATCCATCATGTCGTCTATAAGTACATCTGGAATTTCAACGATTCCCTCGTTATCGTCAAGGGTAACAAATGCAATCCCTTCGTCATCATAATCATATATATCTGGTGCGGCTGCTCCGCAAGCTCCACAAGCTATGCATGTTTCTTTATCCACAATAGTAAATTTAGCCATGAATATAACCCCTCCTAAGTTGTTTAACAACTGATAATCTTTTTATTTCAGATTATTATCTCTTTCTTATTGTAAGACCGAATGCCAAACTTTTCAATAGAAATTGTATTGATAATAACTATCATGTAGCTGAATGTCAACGAAAAACATCGTAATAATTAATTTGGTTCTTTCCGTGGTTCGTCATTTAGTCACATATTTTTCCTTGTATTCATCATTAATAACGGCGATTTATGCAGTTTTTTGTTACAATGGGGTTATTGGTTAAATGAAACAAGGATGTGAGTCCCATGAATAATTATCTACAGGCCATCATTCTATATGCGATAAAAAAATTTCAAGGCGAACGTTCCATTTATGCTATATACCATATGCTGCAGGGTAAGAAATCGTCACAAACAATCCAGGATGCCCATTTATTCGGCTTAACGGATATTTTTGGGACAATACCCCGATTTACCCGTCAGCAATTAAATCAAAACATTGATCATTTACTTAAGCATGAGATGATTAATTTAACGGATAGATCAGATGCGTATGAAATTAGTATGCAAGGTGAGGGAATGTTAGGCGATTACTTTAAAAAATATCCTTTTCCGGCGTATATAAATGGTTGGAAGTATAACAATATAACCCCGGTTTTCTGGGGAAGGTTAAACTTACTCATTCAAACCATATCCCATATTGTCCACAATGATAGACGTTTTTATCCGATTCAACGAAATCCCAAAATCCAATTCTTCGTAAAGGAATTTTTACATGTCAATCGTCAGGATCGAACGGTGATTGCCCAACATCTATATGATGAACTGGTATTCCTTTTAGAAAGTCAAAGTGATATGAAACGAGACATTTTCATATTGAGGTTAACCGGAATAAACAGGATTGGACTTACGTTTGAACAGATTGCAAAAAGGAAAGAGGTAGAAGAAGAGTATGTTCGCTTTACATTTCTTGACACATTGCATCAAATGCTTGCGGAAATGGAATCGGGAAAGGATTACCCACTCTTGTCATCATTAACCAATGATTGGAAAAGCAGTGGGAATCCTCAATTGACACAATCTACCAATACAACTTTACGATACATCCAGGAAGGGAAAAATCTGGATGAAATAGCTGGAATCCGCAGATTGAAGGTCAACACCATCGAAGATCACCTCGTAGAAATTGTCTTATCGGAAAAGGATTTTCCGATTTCCGATTATGTAACTATCGAGGATGAGAGGGAAATTGCTGACGCTATTAAGGAACTTGATACGAAAAAGCTTAAAGCAATCAAGCAGATGGTCGATAATAAACAAATAAGCTTTTTCCAAATAAGACTTGTACTTGCGAAAATAGGTGAGTGATGATGAACATAGAACGGGTCCTCAAAGAAAAATTCGGATTTAATGAATTCCGCCCTGGGCAAAAGGAAGTGGTTGAATCATTGATGTCCGGCCGTCATACCTTAGCTATGCTCCCAACCGGATCAGGTAAATCATTATGTTACCAGCTGCCTGCTTATCTCTTAAATAAGACTGTCCTAATTGTCTCCCCGTTATTATCTTTAATGCAAGATCAAGCAGATCAGTTGAAGATGAGCGGCGAAAAAAGTGTATTGACCCTCAACTCTTTTTTGACGCTAAATCAAAAAAGGAAAGCTTTTGACCGGTTACATAGTTATCGTTTTATCTTTTTATCCCCTGAAATGCTAAGCCTGGACGGTGTGATAAAATCCTTGAAGTCCATAGACATAGGTTTATTCGTCATAGATGAAGCACATTGCATCTCACAATGGGGGTATGATTTCCGTCCGGATTATTTGAATTTAGGAGAAGTGAGGCGTGAATTGAACAATCCGTTGACTCTTGCCCTGACGGCAACTGCAACCGATGAGGTCCGGAGGGACATCGTTGGTAAACTCAACATTGGGCAGGTCAAGGAAATGGTCTCATCTGTTGATCGGGAAAATATTGCAATTATTGTCGAGCGGATGTTCCGCTACGAGGAGAAGCTAGCCCGTGTGCTGGAACTTGTCAGAAAATTTACCGGAAGCGGAATTATTTATTTTTCCTCTAAAAAAGTGGCGGAATCAGTCACTGGGTTTTTACAGGATAACGGGATCGATAGTGTCAATTATTATCATGGTGGAATGGAACAGGAGCAAAGGATGCTCATTCAGCAGCAATTCATTTCCGGCCAGTTGAAAATTATATGTGCAACAAGTGCTTTTGGAATGGGTGTGAATAAATCGGATGTCAGATATGTTGTCCATTTTCATATCCCGTCCACGATGGAAGCGTATCTTCAGGAGATAGGCAGGGCGGGACGAGATCGGAAACAAAGTGTGGCTGTCTTATTATATACCGAAGGGGATGAAGGGCTTCCCCTGCATTTGATGGAGCAACAGTTGCCTACGGATTCGCAAATCGATGGTGTATGTTCGTTCCTTAATGCATCACACAAAAATATGGCGAATTTGACCGTCGCTGAAAAAGATCGGCTGTCCCAATCCTATTCGTTGAACGAAATCCAGCTCCGGTTTTTTACGCAGCTTAGCACGGGCAATAACCTAAATCAAATGGAAGAGATGAAAGAGTATTGTCAAAAGAGAAAATCAAGGAATCAGGAAAAGCTGCATAAATTCCTTCACTGGATACATGCCCAGGAATGTCGCCGTTTAGGGATACTGGACTACTTTGGAGAAATGCATCGGGAAGTGAATCCCATCTGCTGTGATATTTGTGGGATGGATGTCGAAAAAATGGCTGATGTATGGCCGGAAGTGAAGATGGATCCGGTGAATTCCTTTTCCACTTGGAAAAAGGAATTGGCTTATATCTTATTAAAGAAGGAAAATGGCAATGAAAAATAAGCAAGCTGAAATAATTAAACAACTTACAGATAAACAGTTGCTATATAATTTGTTTCTTACGCAAATTATTCTCTTAACGTTAGCCATCTTTTTAGGTATTATTTTATTTAAAGACCGTTCAGCTTTTTTTGACTTATTTATCTTTGATGACCTGAACATTTTGCTAATTGGAATTCCCGCTGGAGTCATTGTCGTGTTATTGGACATATTGTTTATGAAAGTGACTCCATCTTCCTATCAGGATGATGGAGGTATTAACGAACGCATTTTCAGTAATTTGTCATACCCGATGATTTTTGCCGTTACTTTAGTGGTTGCGCTAAGTGAAGAAGTATTATTCCGCGGAGTGCTGCAAACACATTTTGGTTTGCTTCTTACGAGCCTAATTTTTGCAGCCGTTCATTATCGTTACCTATTTAATTGGTTTTTATTTTTAAATGTTTTGGTTTTGAGCTTCTTTATCGGTTTTCTATTTGAAATGACCAATAATCTCATCGTGACGATAACCGCTCACTTTTTAATTGACTTTATCCTTGGTATTTTAATCAGGAACAAAAAGCAAAGAGGGTTTAGCAAGAAAGGGGGTGACTTGAATGAGCCGAGTGCAAAAGAATGAAAATGAAAACGATCAGGCTGGTGAACTCATTTCTCGAATTGAACGTCAGAAGGCAAAGTCCTCATTGCCCAAGCGGAGCAAAGTCCACCAGAATAAAAAGAAAAAAAGTAAAGTGAAGAAGTTCCCAATGATACAATTATTAGCATTATTTTTTATTTTACTTCCAATTGGATTTTACACCCTTTATACATATATGCAGGGTAGGCCTGTACCTGATGTGAAAAGTGACCAAGTCGTCTTTAGTGAGGAATCGATTCCAACTACAGCTACTGCAGATGATTTAAAGGAAAAAGAATCGGCAAAGGCTAAAGCGGAGGAAGAAAAAGAAGAAGCTGAGGAAAAAGCCAAAGCGCAGAAAGAAGTTGAGGAAAAAGCCAAAGCACAGCGAGAAGCTGAAGAAAAAGCCAAAGCACAGCGAGAAGCTGAGGAAAAAGCCAAAGCACAGCGAGAAGCTGAAGAAAAAGCCAAAGCACAGCGAGAAGCTGAAGAAAAGGCCAAAGCACAGCGAGAAGCTGAGGAAAAAGCCAAAGCACAGCAAATAGCTGACGAAAAAGCAAAGAAGGCAGAAACGGAAAAGCAAAAGGCTTCCGAAAATGTTCAAGCTGCGAAACCGGATAAAGAGGGATACAAAGTTGTCTTACATACTGTTCAGGGTGAAGAAACATTATTTCGCATTTCCATGAATTACTACAAATCACAGGAAGGGATTGCTCTGATCAGGGAGTGGAATGGGCTGAATGGCAATGAAATTTCCAAAGGTCAGGTATTGAAAATTCCTATCAAGAAATAACGATGGCACTCTGTCTTTATAGGCAGGGTGTTTTTAAGATTGTATGACTTAGTTCAGTTTAAAGATAAACGTGGCAGGTACTTTATCATTTTTTCCTCTGCTTTTTCATATCATGATTTGAAAGAGTAGAGGAGGAAATGCGATGGAATCGGCAATCATTTTATTGGATGAGAAAACGGATCAAGCAACAAAGCAAATGCTGCAGAATGTCGTGGATCGAAAGAAAAAATTCGAGGCACTTAAAAAGAAGCACCTTCAAAGCTTATGGGCAACTATGATCGTTGCTGCCCTTTTTATGATTTATCTATATTTTTATATCGTTGTACCCTATTCCTATTCCTTTTTCAGTATGTTTAGTGTTTTCGTCGACCATTTTAGCCATTTTCTCTTTTTGGCGGCAGCAATTGGTTTATATGGATATATGGTATTAATTAAAAAAAAGCTGGACAAAGCTGAAAAGGAGTTTCAACTGCTACGCTGTGAAATCATTAATAAAAGTAAGCAATTGTGGGAAAAAGAGGAAGAATGGAAAAGCCGCCATAAGGTTTTTGAAATGATGAAGAAGAATTATGATATTAACTTATATCATGAAAATAAATGATGATCGCGTTAAATCATATTTAATTGCGGGTAATATGGTTTTATGGTTATATGAAAGTACGTTTGGGAAAAGGATGGAAAGAAGGTTTAACTTAGATGTTATGGTTATCTGGATTATTTTTAGTCATCATTATGCTGTCATTTGCCATGATCATTTACATGTGGCGTACGGCTATGCAAGATAGGGTGATTTATCAAGACTTATATTTTAAAGACTTTCCTGAAGGCTTTGGAGATGTCCGGATCTTTTTTATATCCGATATTCATCGGAGGATCGTTGCGGATAAATTAATTGAGGAATCTCGTGACAAAGCAGATTTGGTGATAATCGGCGGTGACATTAGGGAAAGCGGGGTTCCCTTAGAACGTGTAGAAAAAAATATATTGAAATTAAAAGAACTTGGTCCCCTTTATTTTGTTTGGGGTAATAATGATTATGAGGGAGACTTCCATGAACTGGATGCGACTCTTTTGAAACATGGTGTGAAAATCCTTGATAATACAGCTGTTTCTTTTGAGTCTCAAAATGGCAGCAAAATCGCTCTTCTGGGCATTGATGATATATCGGAAGAACGTGATAGGCTTGACCTTGCCCTGTCGGATTGCGGGAATGAAGACTTTCGTATTTTGGTGAGCCATAATCCATTGGTCAAGAAACAGTTGACCCCGGAACACCATATTAGTCTTGTCCTGTCAGGTCACACCCATGGCGGGCAAATTCGTATATTCGGATTCGGGCCCTATCAGATCGGCAGCATTGAAAAAGAGGGGGACTGTTTATATATGACGAGTAATGGTTATGGGACAAGCGAAGTGCCATTAAGGCTCGAGGCAAAGCCAGAAACGCACCTCTTCACCCTGAAAAGGGGGACAGACACTAAAATAGGCGAAGCTGAGGAAAAGACCTATTAGGCTCATATTAATCGAGCATATCGGAATTTTACAGACCATGAAAAATCCACTATAATTTCAACAAATGATCGTATAGTTATTGGAGGCCTTGTAAAACCATGCAAGAAGGTAAATATAATATAAAGGCAGTTTCAAAACTGCTGGACATTCAGTCGGGAACCCTTAGGGCTTGGGAAAGGCGCTATAAATTTATCGAGCCTGTCAGGAATGAATCGGGCCACCGGCTGTATACTGAAAAACATCTGCAAATCCTTAAGTGGCTCATCAATAAAACAAAGCAAGGTTTTACAATAAGCCAAGCCGTTTCACTTCTCGAAAGTACTGGCACTCTAGCTCCTGGAGTTCCTGAAACGAACCGTAAGAATGAACAAGCGATTAAGTTATCGGAAGAATTAATCGAAGCTCTATTGAATTTCAATGAAAATAAAGCTCATATGCTGATAAGCCAAGCATTCAGTATGTATACCATCGAACAAACCATAGTTGATGTACTTGGTTCCATATTGGTTCAGATTGGGGATAAGTGGGAAAGGGAAGAAATTACTTCCGCTCATGAACACTTTGCTTCGAACATCCTGAAATCCAGGATCAGTTCAGTTATGCATACCATTCCGACTAATGGTTTTCTGCCGAAAGCCCTTACTGTTTGCGCTCCCGGTGAAAAACATGAATTTGGACTGTTGGTCTTTACCGTTTTTTTGAAGAGGAAAGGGTATGAAACCATTTATTTAGGTGAATCCATTGCTGATAATGACCTTCTCACCGTCTTAAACATCATAAAACCTACTTACCTATTCATGTCATGTTCACTGAAAGAGAATCTTGATGGAACATTTAGGCTGGTTGAAACATTAATAAAGGATTTCCCGGATTTGAAGGTGGGTCTTGGCGGTGCGGCGCTAAGCTTCATTTCCGAGGAAAACCGTACGGCCTTCAGCGGAGTTTTAATGGGGGACACGCAGTCGAAATGGGAGGAATGGCTGAAAGGTTAGCGGCCGCCTGCTTAAGAGAAATAATGGATATGCACCCTGCGACCAAGGCTTCATATGATGTATGAAGATGGTAACCAGGGGGCATTTTTTTATGAAGCTGGAGCGATTAACTAATAATAAAATCAAGATTTTTTTGACCCTTGATGATTTAATTGATAGAGGCATAACAAAAGAAGATATTTTAGGGAATTCCTTAAAGGTCCACAAGCTATTTCAGGATATGGTCGAGGAAGCGTGCGAAGAACTCAGCTTTAAAATGAGCGGTTCCATTGCAATTGAAATTTTCTCTTTGCCTGCACAAGGGTTGATAATCATTGTGACAAAGGACGAAGAGGAATTATTGACCGACGAAGAGGAATTCTTGGATTTACAAGTGAAAATAGATGACTTCCCCCATATCCTGTATGTTTTCAATGACTTTGAAGATATCGTCCAATTATGTCGTAGATTATCTTTTCAAGGATTGCTTAATAGTACTCTTTATCATTTTGAGGGAAGATATTATTTGCTTATCGAAAATGTTAAAGACACGACCTATGACACAGTCATATCTTTAGCGGCTGAGTATGGCCATGCATCTACATTGACACTAAGCCGCATCAATGAATATGGAACATGTATAATCGAAAATGAAGCGATACATGTTTTGCTCACACATTTTAGCTGATGACAAGGCAGCCACATTATGGTAAAAACAATGTGGTTTGCCTTTTATGCCTCAACTTTCCGCCGAAGAAAATATACGCTAAAAGAGTGAGAAAACAGTTTATATGATAACGTTTTCATTTTTAGAATATTTCCAACTTTTAAATTCCCATTTTTACTCTTGCATTAATGTAACGAAGGTGTATACTAGCACATGAAGAGGACTATTTGTACATTATAATTTTATATATGGAGATTTTCTAGGAGGTACTTTCAATGGAATCGGCAAAAGGCAATAGCCATGTAAATGAAGAAGAAAAACATGACGTATTGAGGTCTACCCAAACTGTAATACATAAAGCTTTGGATAAACTGGGTTACCCGGAAGAAGTTTTTGAGCTGTTGAAGGAACCATTGCGTTTATTAACGGTGAAGATACCGGTCCGCATGGATGATGGCTCGGTTAAAATTTTCACGGGTTACCGTGCACAGCATAACGATGCTGTTGGGCCTACAAAAGGTGGTATCCGTTTTCACCCGAATGTAACGGAACGTGAAGTGAAGGCATTATCCATTTGGATGAGCTTGAAATGCGGTATCGTTGATTTGCCATACGGCGGCGGTAAAGGCGGCATCGTTTGTGATCC
>NZ_JBHVQU010000155.1:0-8753 GCF_042886655.1 Peribacillus sp. NPDC058002
GAATGACTATAAGCAGTTACTATCGGCTAATGAAAACTTAAAACTTGAAAATGCAAATTTTCTTGCTGACTCCCTGCTTGCAGAAAATGCAGGGGGATTCATCTCTCATATTTTCGAAGATAGATCAATGAAGGAACTGCTTTACCTTGCAGGTACGATTGTAAAAAAGGAAAAGGTTACCGTATTATTAGCATCACTTAAGGAGCAAAAGGTCATCCTTTCGCACAGTGGGGCCATGCCCTTTCACTGCGGACAATATTTCAGGGCCGAACTCGGTTCTTATAACGGGAAAGGCGGAGGGAACGAACAGACTGCACAAGCAGGTTTTGCGTCACAAAATGACTTAATTGCATTTTACCAATACACAGTTGAAAAATTAGGCCATAATCTTGGTGTATAAAACCTTTGCGTAGTGGTTGAAGTCGTTCGTGATGAACAAGGAAATCATGACTTCTCATGAGAAAAAAGAGGACAAACTATGTCCTCTCTCTTTTTATTCTTCAATTTTCAATTTCACTAATCCGTGTTCTTCAATATGAAGATGATATTTTTCTTCAAGCTCCATGATCCGTTTAAACGCCTCCTCCTGATTGTATTCATGTTTTTCCGACTCCTCGGCAAACTCTTTTCTAGCCAAATGGTATGCAAGCTTATCCCTGAACACTCCTTCTTCATACTCATTTATGACTTCATGAAGTTGCTCCTCCAATTCCCTGCTTATATCATAAATTTCATATTCCTTCACAAACTGGACACCTTCCATGCCGAAATCTTTGGCAAAGGAATTGAGATACTGTTCCACTTCACTGAACTCTTTATTATTTTCAGTATCGGAAGCAACCCAATATCCGTACTGAACCATTTTGAATAATGTCTCATACTGTTTCTTGGTAAAATTGATTTTCATGTCGATACTCCTTTTCCGGTTTCCTTACAACAAAAAGAATAAACCGCAATGGAACAAAAGTCCAATGCGGTTTATTCTCAATCCAATAATTCCGTTACTGAAAAATAAGCTGCTTTTTCCGTATCTACGACATAATGGCAATCGCCTTTAACTAAATTATAATAGCGGTGCTTTTGAATATTTGAAATCATTTGAGTTGAGTCATCGCCTTCAACCTCATGCTCTAGCTCTTTGCCACCCGGAAAATAAAAACTAACTTTCAATTTCATCTTTCTCATCCTTCCCCTCATCTGGTTGAATCACTCTTTTATTTCTTATCCTTTCTCATGCAGTTTTAAACATAAATAAAATGCTTATTCACTTTTTCCATGATATTCTAGGGAAAAATACGAAAATCAGAAGGTGTTTTCATGAAGATAAGGAAAGCCAAAGAAAAAGATGTAATTGGAATAGCAAATGTCCATATTAACAGCTGGAAAACGACTTATAAAGGAATCCTCCCGGACCAATATTTGTCCTCCATGAATCTGGAAGCCAAAAAGAAAAACTGGCTAAGAAATTTAAAGATGCTGCATAATGCCACCTTTGTAGCGGAAAACGCCAATGGGGAAATTATCGGTTTCGCTGCCGGCGGGCCTGAACAAACGAATGATCCGCATATTCAAGGTGAAGTATATGCCATTTATTTTTTAAAAGAATATCAACGACAGGGACTCGGCCGAAAAATGATAAAAGCGGTCATACATGAGCTTATTGAAATGGGACATAAGAATTTAATAATCTGGGCATTAAAGGATAATCCTTCATGCGGTTTTTACAAAGCCCTTGGCGGTCAAGTGATAGCTGAAAAAACCGTTAAAATGGCAGGCATCGAGCTCATCGAAGTCGGTTTCGGGTGGGAAGATATTCAGGATATCCTTTTGCATTTGTAATCGTATCCCGAAGAGGGTGGTTACACTCCACCCTCTCTTTCATGTCTCGATAAGGAAAGCATTTTTCTCATTACCTAAAAAATAAAGCCTGTGCAATGGCCTTGTCATTGTTACGTACAGCAATTTGATATCAAGTTCATTTCCATGGCAATACGCTTCTTCCAGGGATATTGCAAAAACGACATCGAATTCGAGACCTTTGGCTTGATAGGAAGGAACAATCAACGTTTTATCTTTAGGGATGTTTCCAGCTTCATCTATTAAATGAAAGCCTTGATGGAATCCCTTTAGTTTCTCGTTAGCCAGTTTGCAATCTTTCATCGTTTTAGCAATAACGGCAAACGTTTTAAATCCTTCTTCTTTAAGGCTTGCAATAAGTTCGAAAAGTTCTTCTTCCCAACCTTCCTTTTCAATGGAAATGAATTCTGGATCTTTGCCATGACGGACTACAGGTTCAACTTCCGGGAAATCATATGTTAACAACTGAAGTATTTCATTAGCTTGTTTCATTATTTCAACAGTTGTTCTGTAGCTTTTTTGTAATTCAGTATACGTTGCCCGAGGGAAAATACGACTGTGAACCTCTTCCCATGTTTGAAGTCCGCGGTATGAATGGATGCCTTGTGCAAGATCGCCTACAAGTGTGAACATATCGGTATCCACTGCCGTCTTTAGTGCCTGTAACTGCATGAAGCTGTAATCCTGTGCCTCATCAATGACGACATTTTTTGCTTTGTTTTCTTTATCGACACCAAAAAGCCGCTCCTGAAGATATAATAATGCTCCTAAGTCCTCCAGCTCGTAACTTTTAACAGAAAATAATTTATGATTATACTCACATAATACACTGGCATCTTCAACAGTGAGTTTACCGTTGCTGTAAGAGGCAAGACGCTCCGGATCTTCGTATAACCCCTTATAGTAATCCAGGAGATCTTTACTTTTGAATTGCTTAAAATACCCTTTTACGGAAGTACGGATCGCCTTTTGGATCTGACCAATCCTTTCCTCCTTTTTATCGAGGCATTTTGTAATAAAATCCTTACGAATGACTGGATCAATATTTCTATAGAGAGCTTTCTCAATTTTGGCATCATAAAGATCAACAACACGTTCAAGCATTATTTTCTTTTTCAATTTCACTTCATTTTGTAAAATGGCCTTCAGTTTGTCCAGCCTGCTGTATAATGGTAAATACCAATAATCCTCTTCCAATAATCTAATGAACTTCTTAGCGGAATAGAGGCGATATTTATCACAATAAAAATCAGCATTAGGGTGGAAACCCCTGAAAATATCCTTTACATATTCGTCCAATATATATTTAAAGACAGGGGAGCCCTTCAGACCTGATATCCAGACGGCTGAATTAATTTCTTCATCATCCTTTTCCAGCAATCGAGTTAATTTATCATCAGCTACAAGCTTCACCCGCTTTCCTATCGCTGCCTGAACATATTCGGAAAATGTGAATTGTTTTACCTTTTCTACACCCAATTCAGGTAAAGCTTCAGATATGTAATCAATGAAAACCCGGCTCGGAGCAAGGATCATTAATTGGCGCGGATCGAACAGGTCTTTATAGTGATAAATGAAATAAGAGATCCTATGTAAAGCAATTGTAGTTTTACCACTGCCAGCTGCGCCTTGGACAATGATTGGTTTATTCAAATCCGCACGAATGATTTTATTTTGTTCTTCCTGGATCGTGGTAATGATATCTGTCAGTCGATTGCTGGAACTTTTGGAAAGGGATTCTTGCAATAATTCATCCGTTGTTGTCAAATCAATGTCCCTTATCTTCTCCAAGAAACCTTCTTCGATCATTAACTGTCTTTTTAAAGTGATATTCCCGCTGAATGTCTCTCCTTCGGCTTCATATTCTATTTCACCAATCCGTCCCTCATAATAGAGGTTTGCAATCGGCGATCGCCAATCGACGATGATCTGCTCCTGGCTTTCCCTCTGATAAAGCGATGTTTTTCCGAAATAAAGGACTTCGCCTCTATCACCGTCATTCCTTTCAAAATCCACTCTTGCAAAATAGGGCTTTTTACTTGCTTTGCGTAAACTTTCAAGTTCGGTTTTGGACATCTCAAAAAAGTTGGCCGTCGTCAGTAACTGTGAATATAAGCCCGATTCAGACCAATCGGCATCGCCAAAAGCTTCTTGCATATTCCGCTGAAACTGATCTTTGCTTGTTTCTGATGTTTTGATGACTACATCGATATAACGTTTCGTAAAATCCAGCCGCTGCCGTTCCTGTTCAAAATCAGGGTGATTACCCAATGAAACCACCTCCCCTTCCTTATTTAGTTATCATACTCATGCCGATGCTAAGACGAAATGGACATTTATACTATCAGAAAAGCCAATGGTTGACAAATCTGGAGACATAGAATTATATAGTTGAAATTTCACCTTCCCTGATACTTCATATAATTTGTAGAATGCGCTAATAATTCCAGCTTGGATTTTGCTATAATATGTTGACTTATGAAGGAACATTCAAACTTCCAGTAGGAAAATCATTGAATGCTTTTTTTACCATTCTGGGAATGGGAAGTTTATTTCCATTTCATCAGTTGGATATCACATGATCCGATGCAATTAGTTAATGACAATTATACTATCCTCTTTATACATAATGATATGCAATGAATTTATGTATATCAAAAAACAAATGCCCCCTCCCCTATCAAAGCTCCTATAAGACCGCACAGCAGTTTCCATTGTTAGCAATAGGCAAACCCTGATATTGCATGAATTAGGGGCAACCATACCACTCGTCTTACTTGTCATTTTATTTATATATTAGGAAAGGCTTAATTCAGGCACTTTGCCGCCATTGGATTAATCATTAGCGTAGTTATGTCTGTGATGCACGCTTTAATTGACTTTTTCTTATCCATGAAAGCCGTCCAGTGAAAAGAAATTCAATCAAATAAAGGTGGCCCAGGTAAAAGGGGCGGAGATCATAGAAAGATACAATTTGGGCGGGTATAGCTGCGACCGGGCGTTTGGCATCATCATTGGTATGTTGGATTGGGATATCCCAATGGACTGCAGGGGATGACATACCTTTATTCGGAAAGGAATTTACTTCAAGATACATTTTTTCAGATAGGGTCTGACTAAAAATATTTTAATGTTTGTCCTACGGCTATAACTAATCAAGTCTCTTGGCTATGGCCCTCATGATTCTCTGGAATGACCCAGCACTTCCATTAGGATAAAGTACTCGATTATACCTTTCCTCTACAATTGTCATCATCTCTTAACATAAATAACGCTAATTTAATATTTTTATTGGAAACTCCCATTATATACTTACATTACAATTAAATTTTTTTTTAAGAAAGTGGGTACTGTCATGGAAATAAATGAAAGACAACCAATGCTATCCCCTAAACTAATCCATGAACTTGAAATTTTATCATCCAAAACAAATATGCCTATCTCCGAACTATTGGAAATATCTGTAGCGTCACTGCTGGAAAAGGTGAATAATACCAAAGAACTGAATGTTGGACTTAATAATAAGGAAATGATCTTAAGAAATAAAATCATCATCAATCAAAATAAAGAGGTTTTGAATAACCAAAGCACTTGACCATATAGGTGAAGTGCTTTTTGCTTCCTAACTGCCACTGTTTTAATGAATAAATATTCTATCGTGGTTTCCAATATAATATTTCTTAAAAATATCCCCTATAAAGCATTCAGCAAAATCCCCTTCATATTTGATGAAGATACCCTGTAGGGTTCCCGAAAAAATCATGTCGGTTTGAATATGTAATTACGCAGAAAAATAGCAGCTATTAGCTGCTTTTCAAAAGGATGGCTATCTAAATGTTATATAAATTTGATTGGAGACTCCCGCATAGAATAGTTCGTACAAGCGAGTGCCCTCCGTTCCAATCGACGTTTGAATTTTTACAAACCCTCAAAAAACTATAGACAAACTTGATCCCCAAGTTTGCCTACAGTCTGAATCAGCTATTAAACTCTTATCAATGAATCATGGTTTATTTGATGTCACGTATGTACCAGCTATGAAATCATGTATCGCTCTATTGTCTTTCCTTAGGCCGACCATGAATGCACTAACAATAAACCCTATCCCCAATGTAATTGCGTAAACCAAAGCAGCAACTAAATACCTCAATAGCATTGTGCCGATTCCTAACTTTTTGCCGTCCATCCTTACTATGCGTATTCCCATAATCCGTTTACCTACTGTATAGCCATACCATAATATCGGGACAAGCAGCATGTAAAGAAAGTCGAAGAACGTTGAGTAGTTTTCATTTTCCCAATCTCCAGTAATCAACCCGAAAATTATCGCTAATGGTAAAGATACTATTATTCCATCCAATAATCCTGCCAAAAAACGTTTCCAAAAACCTACTGAATCACTCATTTATGATCCTCCTATCGTGTTAGTTACAGTTACCTATATTACCAATTAAAAGGTTGATGCGTAATGAGTCTTTATGCCTATAATTATTTTTGTTAAAAAAATAAAACATACTTTAAAATGCTACAATTTTAAAATAAAATTTAATCCTTGTGTAATTTTTGCTTATAAACGTTTGTTTTTGCTAATCTGCCTTTAATTTTCATAAGAAATAAGATACAATTTAACGAACGGCATTTAAAAATTATTGGAAACTGCTGTTTGTATGAATCAGCGTATAACTAATGAAACAAAGTGTTGGACACGTTGAAACAAAAGTATTTTGGAGGAATGTAAATAAATGATTACAGTAAATAATGTTGGTTTACGCTATGGCGATCGTAAACTTTTTGAAGATGTTAATATAAAGTTCACGCCTGGTAACTGCTATGGCCTGATTGGGGCGAATGGTGCGGGTAAATCCACTTTCTTAAAAATCCTTTCAGGTGAAATTGAAGCGCAATCCGGCGATGTCCATATGGGGCCTGGCGAACGCCTTGCCGTTCTAAAACAAGATCACTTCGCTTATGAAGAGGAAGAAGTCCTTAAAGTTGTCATTATGGGACATGAAAGATTATATGAAGTCATGCAAGAAAAAGATGCCATCTATATGAAGGAAAACTTCACGGATGAAGACGGAATGAAAGCGGCCGAACTTGAAGGTGAATTTGCCGAATTAAACGGATGGGAAGCCGAACCTGAAGCTTCAATCCTCTTAAAAGGCCTTGGCATTGCAGAAGACCTGCATACAAAGAAAATGGCTGAGTTAACTGGTGGCGACAAAGTTAAAGTATTGCTTGCCCAGGCACTATTCGGTAAACCGGATGTTCTATTACTGGATGAGCCTACCAACCACTTGGACCTAAAAGCGATCAAATGGCTGGAAGAGTTCTTGATCAACTTTGAAAACACTGTTATCGTAGTTTCCCATGACCGTTACTTCCTTAACAAAGTTTGTACACATATCGCGGATCTTGATTTCGGTAAAATCAAAATTTATATCGGGAACTATGACTTCTGGTATGAATCAAGCCAGCTTGCCCTTAAACTGACTCAAGATGCCAATAAGAAAAAGGAAGAAAAAATCAAAGAGCTACAAAATTTCATCGCGCGCTTCAGTGCCAATGCATCGAAATCGAGCCAGGCGACATCCCGTAAGAAATTATTGGATAAAATCAGCTTGGATGACATCGAGCCTTCTTCGCGCCGCTACCCATATGTCGGCTTTACACCTGATCGTGAAATCGGGAATGACCTGCTTCGTGTAGACGGACTCTCGAAAACGATCGATGGTGTAAAAATATTGGATAACGTCAGCTTCACGATGAATAAAGGCGACAAGATTGCATTTGTCGGTAAAGATGAGATTGCTAAAACAACAATGTTCAAAATCTTGGCAGGTGAAATTGAACCGGATAGCGGCTCATTCAAATGGGGCGTTACGACATCCCAGGCATACTTCCCTAAGGATAATGCTGAATTCTTTGAAGGTGTCGATTTAAATCTTGTCGATTGGCTCCGTCAATATTCTCCTAATGACCAGAGCGAAAGCTTCCTTCGCGGTTTCTTAGGCAGAATGCTATTTTCTGGCGATGAAGTAACGAAAAAGGCAAGCGTACTTTCAGGGGGCGAAAAAGTCCGCTGTATGCTTTCCAAAATGATGTTAAGCGGTTCGAACGTCCTAATGCTTGATGAACCTACCAACCATCTGGACTTAGAGTCGATTACGGCATTGAACAACGGTTTGATCAGCTTTAAAGGATCTATGATCTTCTCTTCCCATGACCATCAGTTCATCCAAACTGTAGCGAACCGGATCATTGAACTTACACCAAAAGGTACAGTCGATAAGCAAATGAGTTATGATGAATACCTTGATAATAGCGAATTGCAAAAGCAAGTAGCCGAAATGTACAAATAATGCTTTTATGAAAGCACATCCTTATTGGATGTGCTTTTTTCGTTCCCGATTCTTCTGCTCCATTTATTCATGTATTGAAGGTATAAAAAACACGCTGCATTAAATATAATAATATTTCCCGAAAGATGGGCACTGAATAATTTCATCGATAAAAAGGTATATTGATAAGGAAGGAGTGAGTTAGAATTGGATGCTCATACAGTGAAAAATATTTTTGATGATACAGGATACCTTTTTTTATATGATAAATTCAGTTATCATTTTTATGTATCCGGATTGTTCGACTTAGTGGATCAAGAAAAAACAATCTCGGATTTTTTAGATTCCTATGGATTCGATGATAAAAATCCTCTTTTTTTTGACGACTTTTCCTTTTATTTTAATTGCTTTCATTATTCCCACCAAAAACAAAAGATGATAAATTACTTGAAAACCGCGGATCACGAACATCTATGTTAAGTATAAAAAGCCAGATAAACTGATCCTGCCTTTTTTAAACGAGCACTATTCAAAAAAAAGGTAAGAGCATATAAC
>NZ_JBHVQU010000156.1:0-8750 GCF_042886655.1 Peribacillus sp. NPDC058002
GGTAAAGATATGTATATTATATACTGAAAATCGTAAGCGTTTTCATTATTGTTGTGAACAATTTGTGAAAGTTTGAACATTATCATATTTTAGGGAAATTGGAATAGGTTGGGAAATATAATAACCTTGGTCATCAATTGTTTCTTTGATCTTATCAATACTAACTTCGTTCGGATTAAACTCAACACTAACAGTTCCAGAATCTAAGTTTACTTTATCAGTGGTAACTCCAGATAATTCGCCTACATTGCCTTCAACTGAATTTATGCAATGCCCACATGACATTCCTTTTACGTTAACAGTCATTTTTTCCATATCGCTTAGTCTCCTTTTATTTTTTCATAATTTTTGTATTGTCACCATTACCTCATCTAAAATCTCCGTATCCCCTTCTTGAATTCTTTCTAGAACACATGACTTCACGGCGGCACTATTTAAAGCTGATTGAGTAGCAGATATTTGAGTAATGACATCATCACAATACGTATCCTTTTCAATTAATCCTTTTATTCCTCGAATTTGTCCTTCAATTCAATCTTGTTACTAAATTATTTTTCACTTTATCTGAATGATGGCTCTTTCTTTCACCGTCTGATGAGCAGCATTGATCGATCTCAAGACTTTCTGAATTCATCGACATTGCCTCACCTCCTTAATTGCATAATACTATACCCCTCTATGGTATGTGACATCGAATTTTATTTACTTTACTACGGTTTGCTTAAAAATACTTATGTGTATCTATACTAACCTAATGCCTATATGAATATATTTTTCATGTTGTTGGTTAAAGATTATTATAAAAACTTTTACCAAAACGAAATTTCTGATGAAATTAAAATATACCACCTAAAAGTTATAATCCTCTTAAATCTCACTCTCGATATTAAATAAATCCTTATTCAATAAAACTCCATTATGCTAAAGATACCTTTATGTGACACATTTTGTGCCCTTTGTGTGTCCGTTTTGTAAGACCGTCCATACGAACGCATTCCGCTTCTGCTTTTGCCATGGCTTCGATTTTATACTATTCTGCATCCGCTTCCGTTACCTGTTTCATTTTATTTGCGGAAGCCGCCTGCTCTACCGCTTAAAGGTCATCCGCCTTTTTCTTCACTTCGGATTCATATTGCTTTACAAAAGTTACGTTAAAATGAGGTTGATAGATTTGAATGTTTGATCATTTTTTTACAATACAATATATTGACGGCTTCAATACATGATGCGATTCTTCATTAAGAAGGATCGCTTTTTCTTTGCGGCATAATCTTAAGGGAGAGCGGGTGTCAGAAACCGATTGATAGATGGAATTTAAAGACTAATGACTCATTTACAAACTATTCAGTTAAATACATAATTAGGAATATTATGAATAAGGAGGGATTATATGTATAAAAAATCAATAACAGTACTATTAGCTGCGGGTATGGTTCTATCAACCGGTACAGTATTTGCACAAATAAACGGGGCAACAAATGCCCAGTCTGACACAGCTTTTGATAACAAAGTTATCAAAAAAATTAGTACGGACAATATGTATAATACGATTGCCTATCTATCAGAGCAACCGAGGGCTGCTGGTACAGAAGGGGAGCTCCGTGCAGTCAAATACATAGAAAGTCAGTTTAAGAGTCTTGGTTTTGAAACAAAGATTCAGCCTTTTCCCATCTATGATACGGTGCAAAATGTAAAAGTGAAAATTGGTGACAGTGATTTAGGAGGAACACCGCGTGCCCTTAGCGGCAGTATCAGCGGAAAGGTAACGGCCGAACTTGTTAATGTTGGAAAAGCAAAGCCAGAGGAAGTTGGAGAAAATGTATCTGGGAAAATTGCACTAGTTGAACGTGGGGACATTACCTTTGTTGAAAAGGTTCAGAATGTCCTAAATAAAGGAGCGGTTGGCGTTTTAATGTACAACAACTCACCATCAGGAAATAATTTCGGACAAGTATCATCGGGGCAAAATATACCTGCTGTAGCCATTACCCAAGCCCAAGGGTTAGAGTTGGTCGAACAGCTTAAAACTAAACAAATCACGTCCACTCTGGAAGTGGGAAAAGCTGAAAGGATCGAAAAGACATCCTACAATGTCATCGCTTCCCTAAAACCAAAAGCCAATAAGGATAATGGTCAAATCGTGACTGTTGGAGCCCATCATGATTCTGTCCCGGGCGGCCCTGGTGCAAACGATGATGCTTCGGGTGTATCAGCTGTGCTGGAACTGGCACGGATCCTGGCCAAAACGCCAATTGACACTGAAATTCGCTTCCTCACGTTCGGATCTGAGGAAAGAGGGCTCGTTGGATCATCCTTCTATGCAGATTCCCTTCCCAAAGAGGATGTAGACCGCATGGTGGCTCACTTCCAAATGGATATGATAGGCGGACGTGATGCTGGCGAGGATAACCCTGCAGGTGGTTTGATTATGTATACCATTGATGGAAAGAAAAACCTTGTTACGGACCTGGGCTCCTCAGCAGGGGCCAGAACGATGGATGTTGCGATTCCTTATGGACAGCTGGGCAGGAGTGACCACCAACCATTCCATGAGCTTGGCATTCCATCCGCCTTGTTTATCCATTCCCCTGTAGAGCCTTGGTATCACCAGCCTACAGATACACTGGATAAGATATCGAAAGAAAAATTGCAGCAAGCAGCTGAAATTGTCGGTGCCAGTGTGTATCAAATTGCCCGTCCGGAAACTCCGGCATTAACAAATGCACGTGTAGCTCCTGGCAAGGTAGACTATGATTTTGATGACCGTCCGGTAGATTAAATACTTCATTATACAGAATTACGAGATTAATAATGGAGCTTGGAGAAAATCAGGAGGGCACCTGTGCAGTTTACAGATGCTCTCTTCTTTTTTCGGTCAGCGCCTCGTGCATATTTTTTTCACTATTTCTAAGCTCTATTATCAGTGTACCTCTCCAATAATACTTCACATAAATAATTTCAACCATCAATAGATAGAAATCCAAAAACAGCTCAAACTTTAATGGATGAGCTGTTTTTGGAAATTTCAGGTTGCAAACTAAATTCATAACGCTTTCTTAGTCGCAAGTATTATAGCCATGTTCTAACTGTAAATGAACCAAAGATAAAGATGAGAAATACAAACATAACCGTGTTCAGTAAACTTAAATTCGATGTTATTGTTTATTAATCATCGGTCCAACAGCTGCCCCCATAAGAAAGTGAACAAGTAGCCCCCAAATACTACATGGGTGGTGTATTTCGGGACGATGTTTTGTTTGCTTCACTTTTTATCGGTACTCTGCAAGCCGAGGGTAAACTAGATGACCACGGCAAGACTTTATCTATTTCTATTTTATTCGTTAGATCCATATCTATCAGCATCTCAAACAAATAGCGAAGATAATGATAGGGACTCAAATCCTTCTCTTTTGCCGTTTCAACCACACTATACATGATGGCACTCCCTCTAGCACCTCGCAGTGTATTAGAAAACATCCAATTTTTTCTCCCATTCACAAACGGCTTAGCTTAATGGAACATTCACTTCTGTTGTTGTCGATTTCTAAATACCCATCCAATAAAAAAGCTTCCAGATGCTTCCATTGATTCAAACAATAAGTGATAGCTATTCCTAGCGCACTTTTTGGTGGTACGAGATCTTTTTGTTCATAAAGCCATGCTGGAAAAAGGTCCAGAATGTCCTGCTTTTTTCCAGTCGCTGTTCATGTCGTTCTGTAGGGTCGACATGTAACTTCATATTAGGGTTTGAGTTAGAGTGGTGTCTTACTCATATCTTATTGAGGAGTCCTATTTTTTTCAAAGCTGAAAAATAACGAACTACAGGAATGCTATCCTGCTGGGGACCGTTGTAACCTGCTTTCGGTGACGTTTGAGAAGGGTATTTCCTAATCTCCCTCTCTTTTCCAACGGTAAGACTGATACCAAATCTATAAAAAGAAGCAGCCACAACTCCTTCAAATCAAACGGACGATGATAAATAAAATCACTGTCCGTTCTATTTTTCTAACTATTCATCATCCCCCTAGCACTCTTCCTCTCCATGCAAACGCATACAAAGAAAGATCTAACCCATTTATGGTTAGATCCTTTTATCTTTTTCATTTTTTAAACAACTTTTTCTATGCAACCTTCTGTGTCAATTCTTCAACAGGTTAATCAGTATGTTTCTTTTTAATCAACTGAAGTTCTAGTTCCTTTTTCAACTATGACCGGAAATTTTTTGAACAATACGGCTTTTCTATGATCAAAACATCCTTCCCATTTGGATATGGCGATAGTTGCTAATGCATTCCCAATAATATTGACGATTCCGCGTGCCATATCCATAAGCCTATCTACTGCAAGAACTAAAGCTAGACCTTCTACCGGCAATCCAACAGCGACCAGCGTTGCGGATAAAACAGCAAATGATGCCCCAGGTACAGCTGCAATCCCCTTTGATGTTAGCATCAATACAAGAAGTATCGTAACTGCTCCATAAGTGTTAAATCAATACCATATAACTGTGCGATAAACGGAACAACCATTGCCTGATACAAAGCTGAACCGTCTAAATTAAATGTGTATCCAGTAGGAATGACAAAAGATACTACAGAGCGATCACATCCAAATCGATTCATTTTATCCATAAGCTGTGGCATTACGGTTTCCGTACTGTCAGTAACGTAACCAATAATTAATTCTTCTTTTAGGTTGCGAATCAGTGTCCACAAATTTACTTTTAAAAGCCATGCGAGGGAACCAAATATAATTACAATAAATACTATAATCGTAATGTGGTTAACGATTAGTAATTTGCCCAACGGAATGAGAGATTTAAACCCAAAGGTCGCAACGGTATTAGCCATTATGGCAAAAACACCGAACGGAGCAAATTTCATTACAAGGTGGACGAAATTAAACATCGTTTCCGAAACCCCTTGGAAAAATTGCAGCACAATTTTTCCTTTGTCTCCTGTGGAAGCCAACGCGATACCGAACATCACAGCAAAGAATATAACAGGAAGTATTTTCCCTTCCGCTAATGATTTAAAAAGATTAGGTGAAAAAATACCGATTAAAACGTCAATAGGTTTGGTGTCTTCTGCTGTTTGCGTATATTGCTGAATATCGGCCTTTTCCAATTGGCTACTATCGATTCCTACACCAGGTTGAGCCAAATTAGTGGCAACTAATCCTACAACTAGGGCTATCGTCGTTAAAATCTCAAAATAAATGATTGTTTTGAATCCTATTTTGCCCATCCGTTTCAAGTTCCCCATGCCGGCAATACTTGAAACAATAACTGAAAATACAAGAGGGATAATAACAATTTTAATCATGTTAATAAAAATCTCACCAAGAGGCTTTACGGCTTGACCATATTGCTTAGACAAAAATCCCAATAAAAGTCCCAACACCATACCGGCGACAATTTGCCATATTAAACCTTTTTTATTCATAACTTACCTCCTTATTAGTTTTAATATTAGATACCTATAAGGTCCAGCCGTTTTTGGGGAAGTTATACATTAAGACTGAAAGCCCTGCTCTACTAGAGAAGAATTCTCTTCTGTATATGAGTGTATTTGTTTAGGCTTTTTGCGTCGACTTTTCACGTATAGAGTTAATGGTTCCTTGTACAGTAATACGCTCAGGATTTGTCATGATTTCAATGAGTGTTACTCCTTTAGATTTAAGTGCACGCTCAAGCGTATCTTTAAATTCTTCTTCCTTGGTTACCCTAAAAGCTTGAGCTCCTAGGGCAGCCCCTAAAGAAGAAAAATTCACATCACTTAACTCAGTGCCGATCACTCGCTCCGGATAATGTATTTCTTGATGCATGCGAATCGTTCCATACATACTATTGTTAAATACAAGTGCGATCACTGGAATATTGTAACGGACTGCCGTTTCTAACTCTTGTGTCGTCATCATAAAACCACCGTCACCTGATAATGAAACGACCGTTTTATCTGGATTTGCCAGTTTGGTACCTAATGCCGCTGGTAAACCATATCCCATCGCACCAGATGTTGGACCAATATATGTTTTAGAACGGTTAAAGGAATAAAAATTGTGTAACCAACTTGCAAAATTACCGGCATCATTCGTAATAATTGCATCCTCTGGAAGTGTTTCCTGAAGAATTCGAATAATTTCCTTATTATCAACACTATGCTCCTTCTCCGCGTCCACTCCGTCTCCAGCATGCTTATATATTTCATTCCTCTCTTTTGCCCATTTAGACCAGCTTTTGTCCACATTCATATCAAGTAATTCTTCTAGTGCTTCTCTCGCATCAGCAACAATACCAACATGTGGAATATACACCTTACCGAGTGTCTCCTCTTCAATATCGATATGAACCAATTTCTGTTCCTGGTTTAGAATGCTATAATCCTGTGTTGTAACCTCCGATAAACGTGTGCCAATTGCCAGAACTAGGTCAGCCTGACGAAGCGTACCGAGTATAGGCGCAAATGTGCCAAGTCCAGAGTGACCGACATACAATGCATGATCATTAGGAAAGACATCATGACGACGGAATGACGACATTACTGGAATCTCAAATTTTTCTGCCAGTTTACGTAACGCCTGTTCTCCATTTGCTGCAATTACGCCTCCTCCAGCAAGAATAACCGGACGCTCTGATTGTTCCAGTAGTCGTTGAACGGATACGATCTCTTGCGTACCTGGACGTGGTGCCGGAACTGGAGTAACAGGTCCAAAGCTCATTTCCGCTTCTGCTACGAGAACGTCTTCCGGAAGAGCAATGACAACAGGTCCCGGTCGCCCGCTCTTTGCGATGCGGAACGCCCGCTGAACAAGTTCTGGCATACGTTCTACATCTTTAATTTCCACGGTCCATTTGGCAATGTGACCGAAAAAACGATCCAAGTCTACCTCTTGAAACCCTTCTCTGCCCCGGAATTTACTATGGACCTGGCCTAAGAAAACAACCATAGGCGTGGAATCCTGGTAAGCAGTATGAATACCAATAGCTAAATTGGCACCACCTACCGCCCGCGTCGCCATGGCGACACCCGGTTTACGCGTCGCTTTCCCGTATGCCTCAGCCATAAAAGCGGCACCACCTTCATGACGTGTAGAAATCAATTGAATGCTTTCCGTTTCATAAATGCTATCCATTAAAGGTAAATAACTTTCTCCGGGAACGCAGAAAACATGCTCAACACCTTCTAGTTTCATACATTCTACAATTGCACGTGCTCCGTTCATCGATTTTCCCATTGTTTTTCTCTCCTCTATAATTTCAATATTTGAAATAGCATTTCATACATATCGCAGAACTAATCAGTAATCGTTACTTTTGTTTTAATTCGATGTATTGCTTCATACAATCTTTCATTTGGTACGGATAAAGAGATTCTGAAATATCCCTCTCCGTATTCTCCAAATGCTACGCCCGGCGTTACAATTACACCGGCTTCTTCAAGCAACTTGGTTGCAAATTCGCTAGAAGTGTATCCTTCTGGTACAGATGCCCAGATAAAAAAACTTCCTTTCGGTGTATCGGATTCAATTCCTATTTCCCGAAGCGCCGCAAGCATTCCTTCCATCCGCTCTTTATAAATCTGATTGTAATCTTCTACGCAATATTGTTCAGACACAAGTGCAGTGGCAGCAGCCTTTTGAATGGGAAGGAACTGGCTTGTATCCATATTACTCTTCACAACGGATAGCGATTGAAGAGCTTCTTTGTTTCCTACTGCGTACCCAATTCTCCATCCTGTCATGCTATATGTCTTTGAAAGAGAACCAAACTCTACGGCAATCTCCTTTGCGCCTTCTACCTGCAGAATGCTTGGAGCTGTATATCCGTTAAATGTAACCATTTGGTATGCAGCATCATGTGCAACGACCATTTGATTACGTCGAGCAAAATCTACGGCTCCCTGGAAAAATGCTAAATCCGCTGTAGCGGCGGTTGGATTTCCCGGATAATTCAAAAACATTAGCTTCGCTTTTTCGACTTCTTGCACGGGAATTGATGTAAAATCCGGTAGAAATCCATTTTCTTTTAATAGCGCCATACTATAAGGAATGCCATTGGCCAGATAAGTAGCCGTTCGATATGTGGGATATCCCGGGTCTGGAAGCAATACAACATCGCCTGGATCAATCGATGCAGTAATAAAATGAGAGATTCCCTCTTTTGAACCGATTAGCGCAAGAATTTCCGTCTCTGGGTCCAAGTCAACATTAAAACGATCTTTATAAAATTGGGCCACCGCTTTTCGGAATTCTAGACAACCACTGTATCCAGGATATTTAAAATTATCCGGGTCTTTCATTTCCCCAATTAATCGATCTACAATGTGCTGTGGAGTAGGCAGATCTGGACATCCAATGCCTAAATCAATTACATCTACTCCTTGTTCAATTAAATTTTGTTTCTTTTTATTAATCTCATTAAACAAATAAGGGGGGACATTCTTAACACGCTTCGGTTTTATAAACATTTTTTCTCCTTTCTGTGCAATCCCAATTCAATATTCAAAAGGGAACTTTATATCTCGTTTCAACTATTGAAACGGCATTTCTTTTTTTATAAACTAATATTAAAACAAATAAACTAAATATTCAAAAGTTTTGTAAAATAATGTTATATATTTTTGTTCTTTACCTTTCTTTGATTTTTAATAAATTTCCATTTATCATAATATTACAAAAAAATCGTTTCAATATTTGAAACACCATTTAAAATATGATTAAATATTTGATAGATATGAACTGTTTAAGGG
>NZ_JBHVQU010000157.1:0-8721 GCF_042886655.1 Peribacillus sp. NPDC058002
AAGAAAGATTATCGTGGGAAACGAGCAAGAACAGCAGATAAACGGTGAACTTTTCTATAAAGGAGTAAACGAGAAATCGATACGTGATGGAAATATTTGTCAATTAAAATGAGATTTCTGTTGTCCTATGTTGGCGTAATTCTTATTTCCATCACCTTATTTCTAGCAGCTGGATTTTTACTTATTTTTGAAATAACAGGTGATATAAAATCGATAGAGCATTTATACAAAAAATCTTATCTCCAAAAACCTTTGACTGAAGTAGAAGAAAGTGTGTTTCTCGATTTAAAGCTTTTGGCAAAAAATAATCCAGAGCAGCTTCTGAACGAAGAACAGCTGGAGAAGATTGAACATAGAGATATTAAGATTGACGTTAGAAAGGGAAATAACAAACTTTATTGGTCTAGCGAAATATGATGATGAATCATCAAGATATGAATTTTTTGATAAAAATACTAAAAAAAGTCGTGGTGATAAAGGAACTTTCTTTATCACAAATGAAAAGATGCGAGTGTTAATTTCAGAATCAATGGGTTACCAAGCCGCTGTTGAAATAACAGAACTGAATGAGGATATGTTTACCTATAAAAGAATGGGTAAAGATGCTAATGGTAATGATGTAGAAGTGTTTGTTGATCATATTCCTTATACTGAAACAGAACTTTCTTTTACTGATCCGGATAAAACTTTGGAAACTTACACTGGGGAAGTAGATACAGACGTTGATGGAGACAGGATTTTATCCAGCACCACATGGGAAGGAATAGCGGCGTTGGATGAAAAGGGAAATGATGTATCTAGCTATGACTCGAATTATTTAGGACTGGCAAAATATGATGATAAAACAAATAAGTATGGATTTTTTGATGCTAAAACCGGTGAAAGCCGTGGGGATTACGGCTATTACGATGTTGTTCATGGAAATAAGATAAGAGCCCTTGCTTCACAAGGGGAAAATAAGTATGGTGCAGTTCTTGAACTTACAGAGCTTAATGAAAATAAATTCACTTATAAACGAATTGGTAAAGATAAAGAAGGAAAAGATATAACGATAACGGTTGAACATATACCATATGAAGGTAATTTGAAACTTAAATCAACTAAATAAAAAGAAAGGGATTTTGCATGAATAGCAAAATCCCTTTCTTAATATAGTAATAGAATGTAGTTCAAGATGTTTACGCGTTAAACTGTTCAACAGATGTTTCCAGGTCATTAGCGAGCTTTACCATCGAGGAGGTCGAGAAGGAAATATCCTCCATGGATTTCGCTTGTTGATCTGTTGATTGTGCCACTTGTTTTGAAGCCACTGCTGTTTCCCTTGTTAACCCCGCAAAATCTTCTATCGAAGCATTGATTTCCTGGGAACTTGCTGCCATTTGTTCTGTAATGGCTGATATTTCTTGAATCTGATCACTAACATGCTCAAAAGATTTTATGGTCTGTTTAAAAGTTTCTCTTGTATTCAGGACAAATTTTGTCCCTTCCTCTACCTCTTTAGTTCCAGTTTCCATCATTTTCACGGATTCATTTATGATGGATTTAAAATGTAGGAGGGACTCTTGTATATTGATGGCAGATTCCTTCGTACCCACCGCCAATTTCCGTACCTCGTTCGATACCACCGCAAAACCTTTACCCTGTTCACCAGCCCTGGCAGCTTCAATTGCCGCGTTTAGTGATAGCAGGTTTGTTTGCTCGGCAATTCCTGTGATTAAATGTACAATATTCACAATCTCATTTGCTTGTTCGTCCAATTTCTTTATTTTTGAACTTGTTTGCAGCATCACATCTTTTACTTGCAGAATTTGACTTGAGAGTTCATTTATATCTTTATTTCCAATGGACATTCTAGTTGAAACATGATTTGTCTGTTCGCTGACTTCTGAAGAAGCTTCTGCAATTCTTTGTATTCCTATGGTCATTTCCTCGATGACCCTCGATGATTCTTCACTTCTGTGCAATTGTACTTCCGCAGCTCCTGCGACTTGCTGAATGCCATTAACAATATATTGTGTGGAAGTATCCATTTCTTTGATTTTGTGCTCGATATCACTTGATGACTCCAAAAGCTGGAAAGATGAGCTTTTCATGGAGTTGACGATCATAATTGTATTGGTAATCATTTCTTCAAAGGATTTCACTAAAACCTTGATTTCATCGTTCCCGTTTACTTTTATGTTGCTTATCAGTTTATTGGCTGTTAATAAATCTCCATTCGAGATTTCCTTTGCAGCCAAGCTGACCTTGAGAAGGGGGCTTAACTTTCTAGTCAAGAACCATATTAAGGCACCGACTACGATCGCCATTAAGATTACATTGATTATTATGGTCAGGGGAAGGATGCCACCCAGAACCTTGCTGGCCGTAGTGTCGACTTTGCTGGCATCAATATCCACCCCTAGTATTCCTATGACCTCGTCCCCTTTCTTGATGGGAACAAAAACGGATAAATAGTCACCATATTCAGGATCATGAACGATGGAAGTGGTAGAAACCTTTCCCTTCATGACGTTTTCTACATCCTGATATGAAGTTGCGGTTGTGGGTGTTGAAATGGGAGCTCCTTTTTTATCTCCCTTACCCACTCCATCTATAAGAATATGGACTTTTTCGCTACTTTCGTTAATCCCCAATGTATATACATACAATGCTCCAGTTTTTTGTCTATAATCGTCTAACTGTTCGCGTATCTCCCAATATGTAGAGGTTTCGGATTGATTACTTAAAAAATCAGCATAAGATGTTGAATTAATTCCTTGAGAGATGTTGCTAGCTATGTCTAAGCTGCTCATAGCGATTGTTTTCTCAACCGTATCATTTGTACTTTTATACATCAATAGTAAACTTCCAATTAATGTGATGATCATGCCTGTTAAAAGAACAAAACCTATTTTCGTACTGAGTTTATTCATCTTTGTTTATTCCTTCCCCGTGTTATATATGAACCTTGTTTAATATATCGGTAATAATTAAATATATTTAATGAGACCTTTTTGAAACCTTCGGGTGGAGTTTCTATACCTTTCATCTTTAACCTGTTGTATGAGAGGTTCATAATGACATGATCTCAATATTAAATATGGATTGTAATTTTTCAAAAGAAAATATAAACCTTTAAAAATGGAAAATATCTTTTGTAGGAATGGAAGGGGTAATAAACGTAATAAGAAGGAAAAAAGTTAAACTCTTAAATACTGCCTTTTCAGCAGGAAATACAATTAAAAGAGTAAGAGAACCTGGTTTTGTATGATTTTCTATCCTAGTATAGAAAAAATACATTTCATCTTTTACGTTCTGAATCTATAAATATTAATTAGTGAAATAGAGATTTGTTAAGTTGTTATAAAATTCAAAAAATGGTTTGACATTAGTAAAAATGGAAGCTTATAATCAACGTAAGATTTCAAATTCAAAAACAGAGTTTTATATTATAGAACAAATTAACCCTTCATTTTATTAAAAGTAATCGTTTAAAAGTCATGAATCCACTTGAAAAACGTAATAAGAGGTGAAGTGTTTTCCTTACTCCGAATAAAACAAAAACGGAGTTTTATATTATAAAACAATTTAAATTAGGCTTATATAAGGGTGAGGAGAAGTAATAAGATCAGTGACAAATGATAACGCTTACAAAAAACTTTGGGGAGGGTTTTTATTGAAAAAAAGAAAGCTTTTTGTGTTCTCCACAAGCTTAACTCTAGCCATGGCATTCCTTTTATCAGGATGTGGCGGAGGAGAGGGAGAAAAAACCAGTGGATCTGGAGTTGAAAAGAAAACGATTAAAGTGGCGCATTATTTTGCTGAAAATCATCCTCAAAACATTGCGTTGAAAGAAAAATTCAAAAAAATCGTTGAAAAGGAGAGTAATGGTGAACTGGAGGTGCGGATTTATGCGAACAGTACATTAGGTGCAGAAAAAGAATTTTACGACGGAGTCAGAAATGGGACGATCGAAATGGGTGTTCCAGGACTAATTATGCAGTCGGACATTCCTAAAATGGGTGTTCCTGAATGGCCCTTCCTATTTAGGGATTACGGTCATGTAAAGAAGGTATTGAATGGACCTATAGGAGAGGAATTGACAAAAGAGCTTGATCCAAAACATGGAGTGACACCACTTGCATGGAGTGCAAACGGATTTAGGATGTTTTCGAGTAATCGTACTATTAAGAGTATGAAAGATTTTGATGGACTTCGACTCAGAATGCCGAACATCCCGAATTACATAAAACTAGGTGAATCATTGGGGGCGAACGTTAGCCCATTACCAATTTCAGAAGTTTTTACCGCACTTGAACAAAAGGTAGTTGATGCTCAAGATAATCCCATTGCCACGCTGAGATCCTCGGGGTGGAATGAAGTTCAAAGTGATGTACTGGAATCCAAGCATATGTTCAGCCCCAATATTTACATTATCAATAGCAAATTCTATAAAGGGCTTACAAAGGAACAACAAAAAATCATTCAAAAAGCCGCAAAAGAGTCGGCAGCATATGAGTTTGAATTGATGGAAAAAAGTTATGAAGATGACAAAGCATACCTTAAGGATAATGGAATCAAATTCACTACGCCTGACGAAGACTTTTCTGAAAAAATGATAAATGCATCTCAACCTGTTTATGATGAAGTCTTTGAGGAAAATGACTGGGCGGAGGAGCTCGTCGGAAAAATAAAAGCAGAATGAAGCAGGCGCTCCAGATAGGAAGGGGGAGATGTATAGGTGAATAAAATATCCAGAATCTTGGAAAATTCGTTAAACATTATTATGGCAGCTGCTTTAGCGATAATGGTCGTACTCGTGTTTGGTAATGTAGTTCTTCGTTATTTCTTTAATTCAGGGATTACTTGGTCAGAAGAAATGTCAAGGTATCTTTTCATTTGGTTGACGTTCCTCGGCGCCATCGGTGCTTTCAAAAACAAAGAACACTTAGGTGTCGACATGGTCATTAAACGGCTCCCGAATAAGATGAAAAAAGTGGTGTTAGTTATTAGTGATTTGATGATGTTATTCGTTCTTATCTTAATCCTGGATGGCAGCTGGAAAATGACCATGATAAACATTGATAGTGCTGCACCGGCCACTGGAATGCCACTGGCATTTGTATATGGGACAGGTATTCTTGTAAGTGTTTCAATGGGCAGCATGATCATATTCAATTTGTATCGGATTTTCTTCAATAAAATTAAAGACGAAGAATTAGTGATGATAAGTGAGTCAGAAGAACTAATTTCCCTCCATGCTGATGAATTTGAATCAGATATTAGGATAATTAAGGAGGAGAAGCAGGGATGATCGGTGTATTTGTCGGATCTTTACTGGGAGCCATGGGACTTGGAATTCCTATTGCATTTGCCTTACTTGTTAGTAGCGTAGTGCTTATGTACTTTCTTGGTATTTTTGATAGTCAAATTATCGCACAAAACCTAATCAGTGGCGCGGATAACTTTCCTTTAATGGCCATACCGTTCTTTATGCTGGCAGGAGAGGCGATGAATCGGGGCGGTTTATCACGGCGTATCGTTGAGATGGCAATGAAATTGGTTGGCCATATCAAGGGAGGCCTTGGCTATGTTGCGATCATTGCGAGTGTATTGTTTGCGAGTTTATCGGGATCTGCGGTTGCCGATACGGCAGCGCTTGGGGCTATATTAATTCCAATGATGGTGAAGTCCGGTTATGATGTGAACCGATCAAGTGGGTTGATTGCATCAGGTGGCATCATTGCCCCAATCATTCCGCCAAGTATTGGTTTTATCATTTTTGGTGTCGCGAGCGGTGTGTCCATTACAAAGTTGTTCATGGCAGGAATCGTTCCAGGTATTTTACTAGCGGTTGGACTTACGGTTACCTGGGCCATTGTTGCACGAAAAGATAAAGTCGCCGTTAACCCCCGAGCTTCAGCAAAAGAAGTACTTATATCTATTCGTCAAGGAATTTGGGCTCTATTCCTGCCCGTCATAATCATTGGTGGATTGAAATTCGGTTTATTTACACCGACTGAAGCGGCAGTGGTGGCTGCAGTCTATGCCATATTTGTCGGTCTTGTAATCTATCGCGAAATGAAAGTGAAAGATTTGTATGATGTCTTTGTCCATGCAGGAAAAATGACGAGTGTTGTCATGTTTCTGGTCGCTGCTGCACTCGTGTCATCCTGGCTGATAACTGTAGCCGATTTACCTGGTCAGGTAATTGGATTGCTGGAGCCATTTATGGATCATCCATTCCTTCTATTAATCATGATAAACCTACTGGTTATCGTAGTTGGAACTGCTATGGATATGACTCCGACAATCCTGATTCTAACACCTGTCTTGATGCCATTGGTGGTCGCTGCAGGTATTGATCCAGTTTACTTTGGGGTCCTGTTTATCCTGAATAACGCCATCGGTTTACTTACGCCACCTGTCGGAACCGTTTTAAATGTCATGTGCGGCATAAGTAAGATCAGTATGGAAGATATCATGAAGGGGATTTGGCCTTTCTTGCTCGTTGAAGTGATTGTATTGATCTTGTTGATTTTGTTTCCTTCCTTAGTGCTGGTTCCTCTAGAATGGTTTACCTCCTAAAGGAATTTATCAAGTAATCGGTCTGTATGCAGATAATCAACTTATTTAATAGGAGGAAAATGAAAATGAATAATATGTTCAAACGTTTAGCGGTTGGAGTTTTACTGCCCGCAGTACTGCTATTAAGTGCTTGCGGAAGCGGACAAAATGAAAGCGCTTCAGCTGACGGTATTCAGAAAAGAACAATCAAAGCAGGGATCGGAAATAGTAAAATGCATCCACAAGGAATAGGAATGGAGAAATTTAAAGAGCTGGTTGAAGAAAAAAGCGGGGGGAAAATGAAAGTCCAAAACTTTTTTGATGCCACCCTCGGAGATGATCAGAAAATGACAGAAGCTCTTCAAGGCGGTTTACAGGAAGTTACTGTTCCTTCAACCTCACCACTTGTTGGTATGATTAAGGAATTTGGAATTTATGACTTCCCATTTGTCTTTAATACTGAAGAAGAAGCTTATAAGGTACTTGATGGTGCAGTTGGCAAAAAACTTTTGGATAAATTACCGGAACATGATTTAGTTGGTTTGGGATACTGGGAAAATGGTTTCCGAAACTTAACCAACAGCAAGCACCCAGTTAAAACGGCTGCCGATTTCAAAGGGCTTAAACTTCGTACCATGCAAAATGAAGTGCATTTAGATGCATTTTCAAAGTTAGGGGCGAATCCATCGCCGATGGCTTTCTCAGAAGTATTTACTGCACTGGAAACAGGCACTGTTGATGGTCAGGAGAATCCACTCGCAACAATTCAAACGCAAAAATATAATGAAGTGCAAGAATACTTAAGTCTTACAAAACATGTTTATACACCATTTGTATTCCTTGTAAGTAAAAAGTTCTGGGATGACCTATCAGAACAAGAGCAAGAAATCATGAGTGAGGCCGCACAGGAGGCTGGAAAGTATCAACGGGAAGTTAACCAAAAGGAAAATGAAAAAGCACTTAAGTTTCTAAAAGAAGAAGGAATGAAAATCAATGAAGTAGAGCCGGAAGAAATGGAAAAAATGAAGAAAGTCATCCAACCAGTGACGGACGAATATGCTCAAAAATTCGGGCCGGATCTTGTAGAGGAAATGATGAGCGAAGTTAAAAATGTACGTGGTAAATAATCCAGTCTGTTTGGAGGATTGAAATGGATATTATCTCTGAACTTTTACGTGAAATCCAATTACCGAAAATGGTCAAAGTGAGGCAGAAATTTCGTACACCTCAAATAGCTGATGTAGCTGGTGAGGTGAAGAAGGCGATAAAAGGAGCAGGTCTCTTATCAAGAATAAATGAAGATGACAGGGTGGCAATTGCAGTAGGAAGCAGAGGGGTAGCGGAGCTTCCTACTCTAGTAAGGGAAACTGTGGCTGCCGTCAAAGAGGCTGGCGGCAATCCTTTTATCGTCCCTGCAATGGGAAGCCATGGGGGTGCTACAGCTGAAGGACAAATCGATGTGTTGCTTCAGCTGGGTATCTCAGAAGAATCGGTTGGAGCGCCAATATTGTCATCGATGGAAGTTATTAAACTGGATGAATTGCCAAACGGGCTCCCTGTCTATATTGATAAGCTTGCATATGAATCGGATAAAATCATAGTCATTAATCGGATAAAACCACATACAGCATTTCGCGGACCGGTTGAAAGCGGACTAATGAAAATGATAACAATCGGTTTAGGCAAGCAAAAGGGAGCCGAAGCTGCACATGCATACAGCTTTAAGTATATGGCGGAACATGTCCCTGAAATGGCGAAGATTTCCTTAACAAAAGCTCCTATCATATTTGGTCTTGCGACAATTGAAAATGCCTATGATAAACCAGCGAAAATCGTCGCAGTCCCAGCAGAGGAACTGGAGGAAGTGGAACCCGGACTATTGCTTGAAGCAAAATCATTGATGCCAAAATTACATTTCGATTCGATCGACGTACTTATTGTAAATGAACTCGGAAAGGATATTTCAGGGGATGGAATGGATCCGAATATTACGGGTAACTTCGCCACTCCATATGCTACCGGGGGGCCAGAGGTCAAACGGACCGTTGTACTTGGACTTACTGAAAAAACTCACGGTAATGCAAACGGCATTGGCATGGCTGATATGACGACGAAGGCCGTCATGAATGAAATTGAATGGGAAAAAGGCTATGCAATTGAACTAACTAGATC
>NZ_JBHVQU010000158.1:0-8526 GCF_042886655.1 Peribacillus sp. NPDC058002
ATGTGGCAGTATATAATGCTATGAAAGAACAAGGTAATTCTCCATATGGAAATATATCATTATATCCGCAAAACCAAAATCTTCCTGGGACGGCTTTAGGAGCCTTTGCTTTAAACGGAAGTGGGACAGTGCTCTTTGAAGTTAGAGGCCAGACACAGTCTTTTGGCCAAAAGAAAAAAGGCATGCTTATTAAAGCAGTGGAAAGAGGGTTATATGGAATAATTGATGGAGTTACTGATGGCTCAGTATATAAAATCAATCCGGAACAATACAAGTCAATTCCACTGACAGAGGGCAGGCAATAATAAAAATTGATAGTTTCATCAACTTAGTAACCAGACGGGTACCCGCCTGGTTTTTCTTCCTGATCGGTTACGGCAAACAGAAAATGCCTTTTTGAATATCGCGTTAGTAGAAGTAATTCCTTTCAAGTTATATGGTGCAGAAGAAAATGATTTGAAACATAGTTATTTTTCACTATTAACATAAAGTGTTAAAGATGTCAGAATATTAATAATGGTTACTTTTTTTGTAATTAAATTTTGAGGAGGGTTTTTATTGAATTTTAAAAAGAAAGTCCTATCAGTTTCATTATCTAGTTTAATGACATTAAGCGCAGTTACAGCTGTTGCGCTGCCAGTCGGAGCGGTTGGAAATGGTCCCAGTGCTGGAAATGGTCAAGTGACAACTTCAAAACTTCATACATATGAAAGCCTGGTAAGCTATCTTAAAACGCAGGATGCTAAACAAGAAAGGCTAGCATTGGAAGTAATCGGCGAAACGGTAAAAGGGAGGGATATTTACTTAGCGAAATACATTTCAAATCCTAAGAATCCAACTATACTATTTTTAACCCAACAGCACGGAAATGAACAACTGACTACTGAAGGTGCACTCGAATTCATTAAACATCTAGGCACGAATAAGACTAAAGGTTTATTGGAAAATGTTAATATACTGATCATTCCCATGTTAAATGCAGATGGGGCAATGGGAGATGTTAATTTCCCTCTTGATGACTATTTAGCAAAAGGAGATCGACATTTAACACGGGCGAATGCAAATGGGATAGACTTAAACCGTGAGCATGATAAAAAAACTGATTCCATGCAAGTGGAGGTAAAGGCTTTACACGAAAATGTATTTGCGAAATACGATATAGATTACATGATAGATCTACATCATCAGGGAACGTTAAGCGAAACAGATGGTGAACTTGTTTCAGGTTCAATTCTTTATCCTACTAACGCTAACGTAAAGCCTGAGGTATTAGAAGCTTCAAAAAAACTGGGTGCTGTTGTATATAACTCCATTGAACCAACTGGTTGGGGGCATATTGGTAAGTATGATGGCGGTTCTGGAGAAAATATTGGCCGTAATGGTGCAGCCGTTCGTTATGATATTGCCACACTGCTCTTTGAGATGCGAGGTATGTCGGACCACAATATCGAGTCAGTGGCGCTTGGACAAAAAAGTAATGGCTATTTAATAAAGCAAACAATAACCACTTTGGATGCAGCTGTCAGAGCTATCGCCGATGGTTCAATAGAAACTGTTGATTCTAGCTTTTGGAATACCCTGCCAACACAATCCAATCGTCCTGGGTCAGGATCGGACGAATAAAATGATGACACATCCCATTCTTTTAGAGGGGATGTGTTTTTTTTATTTTTCCCACACCGATAGCTCGAACTTGTTTTTCAGTTTATATGAAATGATTTATATAGGAAATGCAGGACAGAATAAAAGATGATATAGAAAAAAGGCATCTGCTCTAACTACATGCAGATGCCTTTTCAACGAAACTGTTTGCTTCTATAAACTTTTTTCGGCTGAATTTTCCTCGTTTTGTTCTTCTTTTAGCTGTAAGGCTACTAAACTGGCAAAGTCATGTATGATGGTGGCTGCCAATAGTGATGTAATTTGTGTTGGATCGTATGGCGGGAGGACTTCCACCAGGTCAAATCCAATAAAGTTGAATCCTTGCAGAGAGCGTATCATCTCTAGGGTTTCAAAGCTATTTAGACCGCCGACCTCCAAGGTGCCAGTTCCAGGAGCACATGATGGATCTACAAAATCAATATCAAAGGTCAAGAAACATGGTGTATCCCCTATGGTTTTCTTGACTTCCTTCACGACATCTTCGATTCCTCTTTTCTTCAGTTCAGGCGTAGTTATCACATTGTAACCTAGATCTGTACTTGAATCTATATCTCCTGGATGATTGAGCGTACCTCTGATGCCAATCTGGAAAACTTTATCCGTTTGGAGCAAGCCTTCCTCATATGCACGGATAAACGGGGAACCATGCCAGTATTTTTCATCATAATAAGTATCCCAGGTATCTGTATGTGAATCAAAATGAAGAAGAGCAACAGGACCGTGTATTTTGGCGGCAGCTCTTAGATTAGCCAATGTTACTGAATGATCACCTCCGATGCCTATTGGAATGATACCGTTTTTCATCAAGTCTGCCATAGCCTTTTCAATTAACTCATAGCTTCGATGTATATTATGGGGAATCACCGAAACGTCCCCAATATCAATTGCATTACATTCGTCAAACGGAAATACCTTGTGAATCGGATGATAAGGAAACAACGTCATGGATGCCTGGCGGACTGCCTGCGGAGCAAACCGGGCTCCTACCCTGAATGAAGCAGCTGTATCAAAAGGCATGCCTACCACTGCCAATTTGGCATTTTCTCTTGTAGAAGGTAAGCGCATAAATGATCCGGTGGTACAAAACTCTGGTTTAACATCAGGGGATAAAGGATATTTCATAGTTCTATTCCTCCATTTTCTTATAACGATAATAGTTTTGAAACTCATATAAATGAATTCCTATGGATGATTAATTATGCAATTATCATGCCAGGGTCACAGTAAGTGATTTAATGAGGATTTTTACGCATATCATTTGCTTGCGTTATGCAAAGGCGAATAATTTATGGGGAATTGAATCGCCGATGAAGAGATGCTCCAAGACTTCATTTCTTTAAATCAATCATGTGCCGGTAAGAATACAGGAATTAAGTAGCGTTTTTGGCGTTTTTCGTTTGTCGAGTAAACAGAAATCATGTGGCACAGTATTTGCATTAAGGTATACAGGTAAAACTTTTAAAAGAGGGAGGCATGAAGATTTATCTATTTAAGAAATGGACCACTGATTTGAAAGCGGTTTCAAGGAGGAATGATAGGTGGAAAATGAGGTTACATTGAAAAGATCACTGAAATTATGGCAAATCGTTATGATGGGGTTAGCATATATGACCCCCATGGTTGTATTTGATACATTTGGAATTGTATCTGGGATTACGGGCGGCCATGTGCCGACTGCCTATATCTTTGCATTGGTGGGGATGCTTTTTACAGCTGCAAGCTATGGAAAACTTGTAAAGGTTTTTCCTGCTGCAGGTTCTGCATATACTTATACGCAAAAGGCCATAAATCCGCATTTAGGATTCCTGGTGGGATGGTCTTCGTTGTTAGACTATTTGTTTTTACCTATGGTCAATGCATTGTTGACCAAAATTTATCTCACAGCATTATTTCCAGGGGTTCCTACATGGATTTGGGTAGTATTATTCGTAGCAATCGTCACCATTCTCAATCTCCGGAGTGTCAATGTACTTGCTAACTTTAATGCGCTTTTTGTTTTAATTCAGATTGCCATCATGGCAGTGTTCATCATTCTTGTTGTCAAAGGTTTAAATGATGGAGAAGGTACAGGAGAAGTGTTTACGATAAAGCCTTTCGTAAATGAAGGAATGGAAGTTTCGGCAATAATAACCGGGGCCACGATCCTTTGTTTTTCCTTTTTGGGATTCGATGCGGTAACGACACTATCTGAGGAAACGCCAGATCCGAAAAAAACGATTCCAAAAGCGATATTTTTAACTGCACTTTGGGGTGGAATCATCTTCATTACCGCATCTTTCTTTATTCAGCTCTTTTTTCCGGATATATCCCGTTTTAAGGAACCGGATGCTGCATTACCGGAAATCGCCCTTTATGTAGGTGGGAAGCTATTCCAATCCATTTTTCTTTGTACGACTTTCGTCAATACGCTAGCCTCGGGACTAGCATCGCATGCCAGCGTTTCCCGTCTTTTGTATGTTATGGGACGTGATAAAGTGTTTCCGGAAAAATGGATTGGGTTTATTCACCCTAAGTGGAAGACTCCAGCCATTAATGTACTCATAGTTGGAGTCATTTCCTTGTCTGCTTTATTCTTCGATTTAGTGACAGCGACTTCACTGATCAACTTTGGTGCATTAATGGCATTTACCTTTGTAAACCTTTCAGTGATCAGCCATTTTATCATTCGGGAAAAGAAACATCGAACGATAAAGGGGTGTATTCAATACTTAATAATGCCTTTAATTGGAGCTATAGCAATTGGCATTCTTTGGATCAACCTTGAGATAAGTTCCTTAATAATGGGAATAAGTTGGTTCATTATTGGTTTTTGTTATCTATTATATATCACAAAGGCATTTCGGAAGGCTCCGCCTCAATACCATGTTGAAGAAATTCAGCTTTGAGACTTTGCTAGTAAAAACTGATCCGATAAGCCAAAAAGGTTTTGGAATAGTTTCATTCCAAAACCTTTTTGGTTTTTTATTTGAATGAAGTATGTATGGAGAATAGTTGACCACGGCCCCTTGCCAAGTCCAGGTGGCCTTCTTCTTTACATTCATCGCAGCAATCAACAATATTTTACGTCTCCTTGTTGTCCGGATTGAAAGCATTCCGAACCTCCAGGGGAGACCAGCAGGGCAAAGCGAAGAGGGCGGACCGCCCGCGGGTGCCTGGAGGCAACGTTCAAATTGTACAATCCCTTAAATGACTGTAGACAAATTTGATTGTCACCGACTGACACATCTTAATAAGGATGCGTTTTTTTATGTATTTAATCATCGCTGTTTACATATGCAAACCTGAATTGATTATGAATTCATACATATTTCCTGATGATGGTATGTGTGATAGTGATGATTGCAAATGGCGGTATATGGCTATCCCACATGATATCTTCAAAGCTGGCATGAAAGTTGCTTAAGTAAGATATAAGAATAAAAGTGAGGTGCTAAAATGACAGGGGAAATTAAGGTGATTGAAAAACTGCAATTGGATAATCCATTGCAAGAATTCCAGGATATCTTAGAAGAAGCGATTCATGTTTTGGGCTATCCAGATCAGGTTTTTGATTTTTTGAAAGTACCAATGCGTTTTCTGGAAGTCAGTATTCCTATTCAAATGGATAATGGGGAGACAAGGATGTTTCAAGGGTATCGGGCTCAACATAATGATGCAGCCGGTCCAACGAAAGGGGGGATTCGGTTTCACCCGGATGTCACTCCTGAAGAAGTAAAGGCATTGGCCGGATGGATGAGCTTGAAATGCGGAATAACTGATCTTCCATATGGAGGGGCAAAAGGTGGCATTGTGTGTGATCCCAGACAGATGAGTTCATCTGAGCTAGAACGATTAAGCAGGGGGTATGTCAGGGCAGTAAGTCAAATAGTGGGCCCTACAAAAGATATTCCGGCGCCTGATATGTATACGAATTCACAAATCATGGCCTGGATGCTGGATGAATACGATCACATCAGGGAATTCGATTCACCCGGATTCATTACGGGAAAGCCTCTGAGATTAGGAGGATCGAAGGGCAGGGAAAAGGCCACTTCCAAGGGAGTATTGTACACACTTCAAATGATATGTGATTTAAGGGGGATTCCTATTGAAGGCATGCGGGTAATCATTCAGGGGTTCGGGAATGTTGGCAGTCATTTAGCGTTGTATTTACATGAAATGGGGGCTAAGGTTGTCGGAATTGCGGATGAGCTTGGAGGCTTATATAATCCGGATGGCTTGGATATTCCTTACCTTTTGGAGAACAGGGACTCTTTTGGGGTCGTTACGAACTTATACAAAGATTCATTATCCAATCAAGAATTGTTGGAAAAAGAGTGTGATGTGCTGATTCCAGCAGCTATTAGCGGAGTGGTGAATAATGAAAATGCAAAACGATTAAAATGTGAAATCCTGATCGAAGCGGCAAATGGGCCGACAACAAAGGAAGCGATCAAGATTCTCGATGATAAAGGTATAGTGCTAGTCCCGGATATTTTGGCGAATTCAGGAGGGGTGATAGTCTCTTATTTTGAATGGTGCCAGAACAACCAAGGTTATTACTGGACGGAAGAGCTTGTGGATGAACGATTGAAGGAAAAGATAACGGCCAGCTTTTTGAATGTCTACCATACTTCACAAAAATATTCCGTGAACATGAAAGTGGCTGCATATATTGAAGGGATTCGCAAAATAGCAGAAGCATCCCAGCTTCGAGGTTGGGTCAGGTTCTGAGCGAATTAGGGTTTACAAGAAAGGAGGCAATCCGTTGAATTTTGACATTCTTTCCGAAAATAAAGAAAACCAGGCTATTCATCATTATTGCTTATTGTCACAAGATTATAGATATGATGTGACCATTGTATATTCGGCCCAGTTTTTCGGTAAAGCAATGGTCACTTCCATGCAAAGCGGAAGAATGATCCTGCTTTGTGCCAATGATATTAATTTAGATCAATACTGGGCTCCGGCCCTTGGGATTGAACAAGAAGATATACATGAGTTCCAAAACTTTCTCAAGTTGGTATTACAAACCCCATTTCATTTAGAAGAATACTGAAGGAAGGAATGATGTAAATGTACGTTGATGTGATTCTTAGCCCATGTGAAGGCAGGATTGAAAAAATTTCAATATCCAAAAATTCGAGATTTTACGAATGGGAACAATTATTTCAGATTAAGAAGGCAGATGGACGTGTGGAAATCATAGATATTGGTGTCAGCGGGAAAATAGAATCATTGGAGGTATTGGAGGGTGAACCAGTCGTGGCGGGCGAGGTACTCGCCTATTTTAAAGAAGATTTATTTGTGACCGGCAGCGATTAATATAAAAACGAAAAAGAAGATGAAATGACTCATCTTCTTTTTCGGCTTATCCGATAATCCTTCACTGTTCTCTTATTCATATTCCCCTATACCCCAATTTTGCAGAAACCCGATCGCCAGTTTCCATAACATTCTTAATGAGGAAATCAAGTCTTTCATCTGTCAGGTTAAAGCTGACAAAACCTATGCTCACTGCACCGTGAACTTCCCCAAAATGGTTCAGTATCGGCACGGCAACAGAACATGTTCCCTCTGTTCTCTCACTGTGGCTGATTCCATGTCCCTTCATTTTAGTTTCTTGCAATATATCCCAAAAAGCTGCTTTTTCTTGAATTGGCACAAGAGCATCCACGATTTTTTTGGCTTGATTATATGGCATATAGGCAAGCATCACTTTATTGGCAGCCCCAATATGCATAGGTACTCTTGAGCCAAGCTGGTCATAAACCCGGATTTGGCTTTTTTCACTGTCGATTCGTTCGATAACGAGTGATTCCATTCCTATTGGCTGGCTAAGATAGACGCTTTCCTCGACTTCGTTCATCAGCCTTTCCAGTTCAGGCCTTATTTGGCTGATGTAATCCATTTTGTCATACATACGTAAACCATATTCGAGCCAAATATTCCCTAAACCATATTGTTTGGATTGCCCGTCTTGTTGGATTAATCCATGCAAGGACATCGCTTTTAACAAACGATGCATGGAGCTGACAGGAAGATCACATTCTTGGGAAAGTTCCGTAATTGACAGCCAGTTTTCCGATGAATTGGAAACCAGCACCTTTATAACGTTCATGGCACGGTCGATCGATTGCATAAACAAACCACCTATCTTTCATTACAAGTTGAACAAAACCTTAAGTTATTTGAAAATTTAAAACATATTGACATTATACCAAAGTTGATTTTATAATAAAAGAAAAATTCCTATTAGCGGAAACGTTTTCCACTATGCGGAAAAGGAGGGGGAGGCAGTGACATATTGTTCGTCCATGTACAATCCATTGGAACGTGTCATTGTAAAACATCCGAAAGAAGCATTTATTAGTCAAGAGCATTTAAGCCAAGCATGGCGGAACTTCAATTATGCGGAAGAGCCAGATTTCAACGAAGCATTAAAAGAGTATGGTGACTTTATTTCCATTTTGGAGAAATATGTTCCAAACATCGATTATTTGCCAGCATCTTCGGTGGTCGGCATTGACTCCTTATATGCTCATGATCCGGTCAAATTCACTAGCCAAGGAGCCATTATTTTAAAGTCCGGGAAAGAATTGAGACAGCCTGAAGCTAATGTATACAAAGAATTTTGTAGGGAAAAGAACATCCCGATTATTGGGTATTTAACGGGTGATGCGGTTGCGGATGGCGGTGATATCGTTTGGCTTGATGATAAGACCCTAGTTGTCGGACATGGTTATCGTACAAACGCTGAAGCCATTCGGCAATTAAAAGAAATGACCGCTCATCTTGTGGATGAATTCATCGTAGTTCAGCTTCCGCATGATCAAGGAGAGGGAGAGTGTCTCCATCTTATGTCTTTAATGAGTATGGTCGACC
>NZ_JBHVQU010000159.1:0-8488 GCF_042886655.1 Peribacillus sp. NPDC058002
TATAATTATATGGATTGACGGCTTTAAAATTGAACTCTGAAAATCTTCAAAACCTGGTTGCATAACCTTTGATATATTAGTTTTAAATATGAATTTTTTTATTATAGTATAAAGCCTTGATAAAAAGTAAAAATTAATTTTGAATACTTCTATTTAAGGTGGTGAAATTATGGACTTCCCAACCATCCATACAAACTTTTGGGATGCAGTAATAGCCATTCCTATCATCATGATTCTTACTCAACTAATTAAGGTCATGTTTCATATTCGCCCAAAATTCATCCCTACCATCGCTTTGGGTCTTGGCTTGTTCATTTCCATTTTCATCAGTCATCGTCATCACTTGGTTGCAGGGATTTTCATGGGCTGGTTTTATGGCTATGCAAGCATTGGCAATTATGCTGCACTTAAAACAGGTATTTTGTCTTATAGAGAATCTTATCAAAAGACAGATTAAACCCGTTGTCTCGCTGCAATTCATCAATCTCTTGTATTGCCACAAGCCCGACTGGCTTCTAGCCCCATCGAGCATCCGTTAAATCAATATCTAAATTAACAATTGCGACCTTAATCCTTTGGCTGAATAACAAACTCTCATGTTAACCATACCATTATACATTACCCACAAAATACCTTTTCAATTAAATAAAGGTATTAATCGGTAAAAAAGAGGTTCGAAATGCACTTATCCAGAACCATGATTTTAAAAGAAAAACTGAATGTTCTTTTAGAAAAAAACCGTACTCAAACTGACTTCCCTTCGAATTTGATACCTTCTCAATAAGAAGGCATTTCACTATTTCTCGATATAGACCGAACGAACCAAAGTCCGGGTTCTTTCAGTGCCATCCACATTTTTTTCCTTGACGTCAATGGTTACATTATAAACACCTGACTTAGGCACTTCTGGAAGGGTACCAGTAAAATTTTCGGTCTCCAGTACCTTAATTGAGCTTTTCTCACTAATTTCATTACCGGTTTCATCTACTAAGCGAACCAAAAAAGTTGTGCTGTTTGGCGTTTTTTTATCATTCATTGGATTCTTTATTAAAAATTTTGCATCTTTTTGCTTAACTTTTCCGGCCATACTTAATGTAATGGGATTCTTTTCGTTAAATTGAGCTGTGAACAGGTAGGCGTCTTTTGGCGATTTAGTCTTCATTCGCACCTTCCAGTCACCGATTTCGAGGTTGTTTCTATTGAATGCCCGGATGGTTGCACCATTAAAAAAGGAAGTTTCATTTTGGGCTGAATTAACCTTTAAGGAAGGTGAATATTTTTTATTTGATGGAGAAATCAATTCAACCTCGACATCATCTGAGGCTGTATATATGGTTATATTACCCGGGGCTGATTCATTTACATGGAAACTTTGTTCATTCCAAACATTTTGTTTCAGGGCATCACCCATAACGGTTTGAGCAAGTGCGGTTGTAATGACATCATCTTCAACTCGTTCTTTATAATTGACATTAAATCCAGGGATCCCAGCGGTGGTAGCACTCCTTAAATAGGGTTCAATTCTTGAAAATACAGCTGAACCGACTCGGATATTGTCGTGATCAAAGTTTGGATCCGTAAATAAATGTGTTGCGTAAGGTATTTTTGTACTCCATACATTTACTAGACCATCATTTTCCCCATAAGAAGATAAATATTGTCCACCCATTGATAAAGCTGAAAGAACCGGGCCTCTGTTCATGCCTGCCACAGTGAAATACATGTTTTTACGAGAGTTAACATGGTTATCCGTGACAGAACGAAATTCCGCCATTTTACCAACTTGTAAAGAATAAGTTCCATCATCTTTTTGACCTAATAGGGAACCAAGCCAGCCCGCATACCAGCTATAAGCCAAATCAGCAAGGTAAGAACCATGATGAGGGGAAGCTAAAGTGATCACCCTTCCAACATATTGGTGTGCTCCATAGTGTACTAGAGCCGCTTGGGTGTCTGTCCCCCCTTTGCTGTGAGCTATAATATTTACTTTTTCGCCCCCGAAATGGTTACTGATTTCTGAAAGCATTTGAGCTAAAAGCCTTCCGTTATCATATTGGCTCGCTGATCCATTTCCAGCCGAATCATGAAGCTGAACAAAAACCGTTTGGTAGCCTGCTTCATACGCCTTGGTATACATATCATTGATCCCATGATATTCCGTTTCACCGTACCAGCTGGTTGAACTGCTGTTTCTTCCTTGTACAAACACGATAGGTGGTTTCTCTTTGTCAAGATTGGGAGGAATGCTTCCAAGAAACCACTCCCCTGGACTGAAGGATTCGGAGGGCGGCTTCAATTTCCCTGCTGAGGAAATGCCTGGCTTAGCCATAATTAATATGGTTAGAATGAGGACAAGAAAAACGACATATTTGAATACATTCCTTTTCAATTGTTATCTCCTCCAAATGGTATTTTTTCGAACTCATCCTATTATCAATGCCCCCCTTCCCGGGACTTACATAGCCTTCATTATTATATAATTGTACTTTTGCATACCATTACCTGCCATCCTTATAAAGATGGGAGAAAAAAACTAGAAAAATGGAGATAAAGTATGAAGATTCGCTTTCAATTCATTTAGGTTTGCAGTCTTTTTCATTTTATGAAGACGAACTTACGGAGGAAATTGGAATGCCCCAAGTTCACAAAAATGAAAACAAGCCTTTATCCTGCAAAGGATAAAGGCTTGTTCATCCATATTAACTTTTCCTTCGAATTTGCCATTGTCCAATTGCTCCTATTCATGGTGTTTTGAAATCCGTCCTATACATTAAGTAAATAAAAGTTTTTACAATAATTGGCTGTCATTCAGTGGGATCTCAATTTCAATCGTCTATTTTATATTTCAGCATACAGCCTTTTATTAAGGAACATCAAGAAGTTTGGATTTTTACTCCTTAAAGTACTTCCTCCTCTTCCTCCTACATACGCGTATTTCATCCTGAGAACAGGATCAATAATTTCAATGATAATCCAATTGACAACACTGTTGTGTACGATAATATCCTCAATATCCTCTCCACGAAATTCCTTCCAATCTTATATGTGCTAACGGCAGCAGCTCCTACTGCAACTTCCCTTTCCACTTTGTTCACCTTCTTTCCATCATTCCTTGAATCTTCTACCACGGAAGTTGGGATTGTATTGATTGGACTTTACATTGCGAATGGTCAGTCTGTTGAAGAAACGCTGGTACACTTGAACTATTAACTACATTTGAAGTGTAGTTTAGGGTCAAAAAAAATGATCTCGTCGATTGAGAATCCTACACATTCAGCAAATAAATAAGCCTTATCGATTCGCAAAGGAATCTTATATTGCTCATAGTCAATGTAAGTCCTCTTGGCCATCTTCAGCACTTTAGCCATTTCATCTTGAGTCAATCCTTTATACTTCCTCGCTTGTTTAAGTGTGAATTTAATGTTTGACATATCTTGTCACCACCTGTCTAAAAAAATAATACCACACTTGAAGTATAGATTCCAACAACTTTTCGCAAAATTCAGGCTATTTAAGTTTACTCACTTTCACTCATAGTGTATATTCAAGTAAGAGGTGAAGAATTATGCACATTGGTGAACGGATTAAAATGTTAAGAAAAGAAAGAAAAATGACACAAGAAGATTTGGCAAATATATTAAAAGTGGCCCCGACAGCAGTATCGGCCTGGGAATCCGGAAGGAATAAACCTTTAATGGATAAATTGAGCATGATGTCCACATGCTTTGAAATACCGCTATCCCACCTCATTGAAGGAGCACCTGTCGTTAGAAATAATCCTGGAGTGGAATTCCTAAATGAAAAGAATGTAAGATTAATTGGTGTTTACGGAAATATCCCTGCTGGAGATCCTCATTTTACCAATGAATATATTGAAGCCTATATGCCGACATTAAATTCGATGCTAAAATCGAATAAAGAATATTTTTTCCTTAGAGTGAATGGCAATAGCATGAACGAAGAATTCAGTGACGGATCACTGATTCTCGTTGAAAAAACAACCTTCGTTGAAAACGGAAAAATTGGTGTGGTTTTAGTAAATGGTCACGATGCTACAGTCAAAAAAGTGAATATCAATGAAGAAAACATCACACTCACTCCCTGCAGCACGGATCCTTTTTATGAAGACAAAACCTATAACATCAAAAATGATAGAGTCCGTATTTTAGGAAAAGTGGTTCAAGCCATTAAAATATATGATTAATATCCATCTCGAGGGTTGCTTTACATAAAGGAAAATAAAGGATTAATGAGCAACAATACATAGATTCCCTTCAGTTATTTGCTGATACATTTTAGGTACAACCCATTATGGTTTGTGCTTTTTATATGCCATTACAAAGAATCCATTTAAATTTGTGTCAGTCTATATGAAAAAGCATAGTTTACATTTCACTCCCTCCACTATTATCCAAGTGATGGACAAATCAGGACAGTAGAATGTACATGATGATTTCATTACATATATATTCTTGAACCTGGAAAAGCCCCTCTCTTTTTGAGAAGGGCTTCCTGCGTGGAGTGCTTCTGGAAGTTATAAATAATTTAACCAGTCAATTATTAATTATTCATTTAACCCGTAACTTCTGGTTTACGGTAATGTTGTACTGACTGTCAAGACCGTTCCAATCTTTAATTTGCTGAACCGTACTGCCATAAGCGATGCTTAAGGAGTATACGGTATCCCCACTAACGACAGTGTGGTATACAGCTATACTTTTCTTTATAAGATTGAAGCATTTAACTAAACCGTTTACATGTCCGCGAGCGAGTGATTCGATAAAGGAAGCCGTTTTCAATTTGGCTGCGTCATTGACATTATCGATAAATCCATTTTCAGACAGGAGTGCAGGCATGTCCGTTTCACGAAGTACATGTAAATCTCCTGTTTTTTGTCCTCTGTCTTGGATGTTGATAAGCTTCATGACCTCTGAATGAATATGATCTTGATACGTTTTCGTGACCTGGTTAGTGGACGTATAGATGTAATCCTCGTACCCGGTTCCGCCGCCGGAATTTATGTGGATGGAGAGATAAAAGTCAGCTCCCCACGCGTTCGCTGCATTCGTACGATCGTTTAAGGAGGGGTACGTATCTTGGGTCCTGCTCATTTTCACATAAACGTTATTATATTCTATTAATAAGATATCTTTAATTCGAGTTGCAATGGATAAAGTTAAATCCTTTTCTCTTAATCCATTCCCCACCGAGCCTGGATCCGTACCTCCATGGCCGGGATCGATAAATACTTTCACCATTTCTATCACCTCTATTAACCTTATGTTAAGCATGGACAAATGCTTGTACATATAACTATCGGATTAAAGAAGTTTTAAAAGATATAGTATTCTTCATCTCGCCTGCCTTTCCAAAAATATACCCACCAATAACTACGGGGGCTTAAATATTAACAATATTTATCCCGTCTTGGTTTTCCTTCGGTTTATCGCTGCCAGCAACATCAAAACGATAATAGGAAAATACTGATGCAGATTCCGAAATTGCCGGGAGGATTTTCATCCAACCCTCTATCGATCCAGCACCACCGTTAAAAAACTTTATTTGGCTTTCCGATTTCAGTAATATGATATTGTAACGTCCCTTTTGGTGTATCCACTTTATATTTTTCAATTTTCATTTTCAGCACACCTCACTTGTTTAAATTACTGTAACAAGCTATTGGTTTCATTTATTGAATTTGCAGCAATGAGGCCTTTGAATTTTTCGCGAAAGTTATCGGAAAATGTGAACTTAAATTCCTTAACAATGAACGGGATTAGGAGATGACATATGATGAACGAAAATGAAAAGTTTGAACGATTTGTTCAAAAGTTTGATCAAGGAAACAAGCTAATTCGCGCATGGGAATTAAATGGCGGTATTTCTGCACAGGTGACAGGACTTGAACTATTACAATCGTCTGGGCGGATCGTAAAAATGATCGTTCGTCAGCATGGTGATAATGACTTGAAACGGAATCCGAATATTGCAGCAGATGAACACCAGCTCTTAGGGATATTGAAAGCTGCCGGTTTGCCTGTACCGACGCCATATTACCTTGAGCAATCCTGCGAGATATTTTCCAAGCCATGCATACTTCTCGAGTTTATTGAGGGTAGGTCAGAATTCGCCCCCTCAAATCTTAATGATCATATCTTACAATTGGCAATCAATCTAGCAAAAATCCATCGTGTTGATTGTGCGGATCTATCTTTATCATTCCTGCCTAAAGTAGAAAATACATATGTTGAGATGTTAAATAATAAAGAAAGGGTACTCTTGGAAGAAACATTAAATCTAAGCATGATTAGAGATTTGTTAAAATCTTCCACACCATTACCCTCCATGAATAAAAAAGTGATCCTTCATGGTGATTATTGGCCAGGAAATATATTATGGAAAGAGGATAAACTAGTTTCCATAATTGATTGGGAAGACTCAAGCTTAGGGGACCCTTTGGCTGACCTTGCCAATAGTCAACTCGAAATTTCATATCATTTTGGAATGCAAGCGATGGATGACTTCACCCATCAATATAAATCCATGATGCCGGAGTTGAATTTTACAAACTTACCCTTCTGGCAATTATTTGCCGCGTTACGGTTATCTAAATTTCCTGAATGGGGCTTGGAAAAAAACAAGGAAAATAGCTGGAGGAAAAGACACAAGTCATTTGTTCGCCAAGCAATTAACCAAATTCGTTTAAATTAATGTTTATTCATTTTTTTAATTGATCGAAAATTTTAATATGTATATGAACTTTTGATAAAGGCATCTATACCAGTCCCTTTATCAATTTTTTTCATAAACTAACAATGACTCTCAAAAAAATCCAGGAGGTGTTTAAATGTATAATAAGCCCTGGGGGCATCCGAAAGGCGGTCAATGTCCACCACAATACTTCCCGTCTCACGGAATGCCTACTCAGTATAATCCACCTCAAATCTCCCCGACAAAGCAAAATGTTAAAACTAATGTCATTAACAACGTGATTCCAGTTTTTCATCCAACACATACAACTACCGTGAATAAACATTTCACAACATATATACCGCATACCCGAACTATCGTGAAAGAGTGTTATAGCCAAAGCTTTGTTTGTGGAGTTCCTCAACCCCCCAGTCTTTCGAGGAGAATGTTAAGATATTAATTAAAAACCCCGATTCGGGGTTTTTATTCATTCCATCAACTTTTGAAATTGACATTCAAAGGATTTACAACTGTCTAAATGCAAATTCCCTATACATTTTAAAGCTTTGTTTCTTATAAAACTCTTTTGCAGCAATGTTTTCACACCAATAATCCAGTTCAATTAAATCTATATCGTTCTTTTTGGCCATTTCATAGACCTCGTTCATTAGCTTTTTAGTTTTTTACCGTAACCTTTTTGGGTTTGACCTTCACGATACTAAGCTGATGCACATATACTGATTTATACTCATTTTTAAAAGCACTTTCTGGATAGTTTTTAATTTCAATCCATGCGTAACCGATTGGTTCTTCATGATCTTTTAAAACTAAAAAAACAAAACTATTATTTTTTACCAACCTTTCGAAAGTTTCTTTCATTGCACAATAATTATATTCCTTAAAATACCTCGGATATAGTTTTGCATGCAGATTGTGAACATTTTCATTTAATTTTGCAATTACTTCATGATCCCAGGTTTGACTAACAATCATAATTATCCCCCTTCTATAACCTGTGAATATCCACTAGCATTATTGAAGTGGGATATCTGGAAAATACCAGGAAATTGATTTATTCGCCGCAGACTGGGAATCCTAATCCTATTAAAGTTGATGCCAATAGAGCGGAAATACGGATTCTAAGTGTAGCTACATCATCAATTTCAGTGTGACTAAGAAGAATTGACCATCAAATTCTAAGATACAAGGTGATTGCACTCTTTCTTCACCCTTTCTATTAAAAGAAATAGTACTATATGAAAGATATATAATCGTGTAACAGGTTAATAGTTTGTTTCTAAGAGGAAATAGAATGTTTGGATTGTTATTTAGATAAAGAAGAACAATCAGAGCACATGAAAATAATGCATTTTAGCAGTTATTGTATTAGTTTTGCATTTGGAAAAAGGCATACTTCTTAGTCAAATTGCATTCATAAGAAAAGCTTGATGCGACAATTGAACTACCCAGCAGCAGTTTCGACCTTACTGTATGATTGAAGTGGCGGAACAAAAAGGAGAACAAGTCATATGTATGACTTGTTCTCCCCCTTTCTTATTTTATTCCATCTTTTTATTTTTCCATGTTATAAAATGAAGACCCATTGGCTTAAATGCTCAGGTATTGTACTTGGTGGGTCCCTTACTGGATATAGGAGAATAATCACTACTGAAAAACGAATCGTGAGTATTTAGCTATTATAGGGTCATATTTATACCATATATTCTACCGTGGTTTATTTTAAAATAAACTGTTTTAAAGAGAATCTTCCGACAGTACTCAAGCAAGGCAATACGAC
>NZ_JBHVQU010000160.1:0-8472 GCF_042886655.1 Peribacillus sp. NPDC058002
TACGCCCAGGCAGCAGCTGCGTTTTCATATATGGTTCCTGAACTATTGAGTATTGATGAAAACAAAGTGGAAGGTTTTTTGGAAGAAAAAGAAGATCTGAAATTATACAAACATTCTTTAGAGGAAATCAATCTTCAGAGGCCCCATATCTTATCTGCAGAGCAGGAAGAATTATTGGCGCAAGCATCAGAAGTACTTGATGCATCGGGCAATACTTTCGGTATGCTAAACAATGCCGATTTGAAATTCCCGACCATTAAGGATGAAGAGGGAAATGAAGTTGAAATCACTCACGGAAGGTATATCAGTTTTCTTGAGAGTGAAGATCGCCGTGTACGTGAGGAGGCATTTAAAGGGGTATACAGCAAGTATGGTGAGTTCCGTAATACATTTGCTTCAACCCTGTCAGGTGAGGTGAAAAACCACAACTTCAATGCCACGGTTCGAAAATATGATTCAGCACGCCAAGCGGCGTTAAGTAATAATAACATTCCGGAGACCGTATACGATAATCTCGTTAAAACGGTCAATGACAACTTGCCATTACTGCACCGTTATCTTGATTTACGTAAAAAAGTACTGCAATTAGACGAACTTCATATGTATGATCTATTCACCCCTCTTGTTAAAGAAGTGAAGATGGAGGTGACATATGATGAGGCCAAAGATTATGTCCTTAAAGGTCTTGCTCCGCTTGGGGAGGACTATTTGAACGTTTTGAAAGGGGGATTTGAAAATCGTTGGGTCGATGTGCATGAAAACAAAGGGAAACGAAGCGGTGCCTATTCTTCTGGTACATATGGGACGAATCCTTATATTTTAATGAATTGGCAAAATAACGTCAATAACTTATTCACGCTCGTTCATGAGTTTGGGCATTCGGTCCATAGCTACTATACACGTAAATATCAGCCATATCCATATGGGAATTATTCCATATTTGTAGCGGAAGTTGCATCGACCTGTAATGAAAACCTGTTGAACGATTATTTACTGAATTCAATCGAAGATGAAAAGAAACGCATCTATTTATTGAATCATTACCTGGAAGGTTTCCGCGGCACACTTTTCAGGCAAACGATGTTTGCAGAGTTTGAACATACGATTCATTTAAAAGCTCAAAATGGGGAAGCGTTGACAGCGGATATGCTTACTAAGGAATATTATGAGCTGAACAAGAAATACTTTGGAGAGAACGTGACCATTGATGACGAAATCGGTTTGGAATGGGCGCGTATTCCACACTTCTACTATAATTACTATGTTTATCAATATGCAACAGGGATCAGTGCAGCAACAGCATTGAGCAAGCAAATCCTTGAAGAAGGAGAGCCCGCCGTCAAAAGGTATCTGGAGTTCTTGAAGTCAGGAAGTTCTGATTATCCGATTGAAGTGCTCAAAAAGGCTGGCGTCGATATGACAAAAGCTGAACCTGTACAAGAAGCCATGAATGTATTCGAAGAAAAATTAAATGAGTTGGAAGAGCTTTTGAATAAATAAGATGTGAAAAGGACCCGAGCACTTCGGGTCCTTTTCAACTTATATGCATGTCCGTCATAATCCTTTAAATCGATTTCTCTGATTTACACTATGAAGAATTATGAAGAAAACAAAAAATAGAATAGGGGAGGTAAAATACAGAGGAATGAGGTTCATGATACCGAGCAGCTGGACAAATAGCGACCCTATCAAGAGTATGAGTAGTATAAAGCCTTTCAATTTGGTCACCTCCAACTGGCCGCAGTAAAAGCTCATCTGCGCTTTATTAGATAGTATGTTTTAAAATAAGCAGTATTCTAAAAATATGACAATAATGTGAAGCTGCGCACAAAGTTCTTGCTTTTAAGGTGTATAATCTGCTATAGTACAGATATAGAAGTTATCACATCCCAAACATATACCCCTTTGTTTGTTCGTCGTGAAATTTCTCCTATCCCCTTATTCGCATAAATAGATGAAAAACCCCAGCAAATTTCGTGATTTGCCGGGTTTTTTCATTTGCAGAAAAGTAAAAGGTACAAAATGACGCCGGTTGTAACAAAAGTTGTACGAAAGATTAGGAAATAAGAACAAATGATTTAATATTTTTGTGATTTGTTTCACAATTAAATTCATTCCCTTGCTTATCAGATATCAAAAACACTTATGGCTTTGAACTTAAATAGGCTCTTATTTAGCTATATATACAAGAAACAATAATTAAAAAATGAAAATTATATATTGTGAACAATTAGTGAAATGTTACACAAACAGTTGAAACATAACTGAGTTATCTGTTATATTATTTATTGTGAAGTGAATCACAAACAAACTTATACCCCTTTGTTTGATCGTGAAAAATTTCTCCCATCCCCTTATTTTCTTATAAAAAAACCATGCAATCTTTTGATTAGCATGGTTTTAAACAAAAAAGCAGTCAAATTCATGACTGCTTCTTTGTATATCTCCAAAACGTTCCGTATTTAGCAGGAATCTTTTCTGCCAACTGTTTTAAAACAAGCTTTTTCATTTCCAACTCGACGTTACTCTTATTCATATTATAAACAGTTTCAATTTCCTTTGTGGCCACTAGTTTGAAACAGCTTAAAAATTCTTCGAGAGAGGGGGGTTTTGCAGGGGCTGGCAGACCATTGAGCATATCTTCTAAAATTTGAACATATACCTCGTAAGAATAGACACCTGAAACTTTTATTCCCTCTTCCTCAATATTTTGATTGAAAAAGACAAGGGAAGGTATTTCCGTCACTTCCATTTCGTTAGTGATTTTCATGTCACATTGAAAGCCTTTGGCTGCACTGGAAGAATTGATGTCATAAAGGAATTCCTCCACATCCAGTCCAACCATATTGGCACATTCGGTCAAGACTTCGATATTGGATATATCCTTTTTTCCTATGAATACATATTCTTGAAGCTGCCTTAAAAAGCGAATGGCCAATTTACGCCCCTGCAATTCCGCTGCTTTTATTGCGATGGAAGCTGTATATGGAGAAGAGATTGGGTTTTCAGACCAAAGGCTCCCGTCGCAGGACATTCCCGAGCGGCTGGCTGTCTTTTCCCAAACCTGAGCAATGTTTTCATAATTTTTATTTTTCCCCATATTAAGAGAATCGATTTTACCGCTTAAAACATGGCGTAAACTGAACAATTGGCCATATTCTATCTGTAATTTCCTAATAATTGGTTCTAAGCCCCAGCATTCGGGACAAAGCGGATCAACAAAAACATAAATTTCAATTGGCTTTTTTCCTTTATCATAGCAATGCTGCGTCTTGATCCAATCGGAAATATTGAAAACTGGTTTTTGTGCGCTCAACTGTCTTCTCCTTTCCCGTCAGTTCCGGATGTATTGATCATATGCTGTGCCGTCAAATAGAGGCGATGATAGAAAAACTCCCTAATCTCACCCTCAAGGCCAATTTCGTCCATAGCTTGATACATGCATGAGAGCCATGCTTTCGCACGTTCTGGCGTAATTTCAAAAGGTATATGTCGAGCCCGCAACATAGGATGGCCATGCTCTTCGGTATATAGAGAGGGACCGCCTAAATATTGAGTCATAAATTGTTTTTGCTTACGGACCGTTTCAGTTAAATCGTCAGGGAATATTGGCTGCAGATCCGGGTGCTGACTAACGTTGGAGTAAAACACATCAATTAATTTGTGTAATTGCCCTTCTCCAATTAATTCATATGGTGTAGGGTTCCCTTGCATCATGTTGATTACTCCTTTTAAAGAAAGATGGTTGATATTTATTCATATTTTATCAATGACGTACTGATATAACAAATATATAGCTTAAAGAAAATTTTACATCTGTAGTATGACACAGGGGAATGATAGGAGATTACACCTTTGGGGGGCTTTCCCATTTGTTCTGGAGAAGCATATATAGACATGAAAAAAACTGACCCGTCACAAATAAACAGGGTCAGCTTGCTTTAACTTAAAAATGTGCCATAAACTTTTTGAACATAATTCTGAGTTTCTTTAAAGGGCGGGATGCCGTTATATTTATCGACATTTCCCGGCCCTGCATTATAAGCAGCAAGGGCAACCTGGATGTCTCCGTCATATCGTGCCATCATTTGACTTAAATATTTACTCCCGCCCATGATGTTTTGTTCTGGATCGGTTGCATCATCCACCCCAAGGCTTTTTGCAGTTGCTGGCATTAACTGCATAAGGCCAGCGGCACCCGCATAACTGGTGGCTTCAGGGTTGAAGTTCGATTCTTGTTTAATGACAGACTTAATCAGTTTTTCCGGGAGGTTATATAAACTGGCTGCCTGGCTGATGATATGATCATAGTTTTTGGCGGTTTCGCTGCTGCTCTGTTTGTTAGCATTGGCAGCGGATATCGGGTTGATGTTCATGGATGTTAGGCCGCTGGGTTGAAGAAAAGATTTCGTTTCAGCTTCAACATTGGATAATAAGGAACCCAATTTCTGCGAAGTGCTTTCAAGAGCATCTCCCGAAACCAGTTCCGAGAGCATGTCCTGGAAAACGGATCGAGATGAATTTTTGCTTGTGATGCTGCCATTTGTGAATTGCTGGATTGCCTGCAATTCCATAAACGTTTTGAAATCTTGGATTTTCAAACTCTCCACCTCCGAATGGGTTCAAACAGGATTATTCCTGGAATTTGGCGCGATAAAACCTCTTAACCTTATTTTCGGTTTCCCTTACCGGAATTTGAAGGGTTTCAAGGAGATTCAGGAAGTTTTTTTTCCCTGCTTTTGCATCCGTCACTTCATATTCAAGCTCAAAGTCTTCCTGATTCAAATACGAACTATGATCTAAAACAAGTAAACCCTCTTTGTAAGGAAATTCAAGGCGGTCTGTCTTTAGTGTCCCGAAGCAGGTAACATCTTTTGGATCAATTCCGCATTCAAGGATTAGATGTTGGATCTCGCCATCAGGGAATGTGTTCTGATTCAGAAATGCATATGCGGTTCCTTCATGAATATCTTGATTCGTTTCCAATAGTCCCTCTGTTGCGGGCTGTTTTAAAGTCAGCTCGTAACGCCCGTTTTTCTCCCGGATCCTAAGCGCGGAATCTAGGCTTTTCAAAGTGAATCCAAGTGTATCGAAGTAATGATTTTTCTGGGTTTTAAAGTTCGATGCCCCAAGATGAAAGTATTTGATCAGTTGACGAAATTCTTTTTCGCTTAAAAGGTTTTTAAATTCAATTTCAATATGCTGGTTCATGTGCTCCATCCTTTCTGGCTGATTCTTAGGTTAATCATATAAGAACCATTCCAGCTGTCAAATTGAATTCAATAATTTTTTGCTATTGTACTTGAATATTTAGGAATCAATTGCAGGATATGATAAAATATAAACGTTGAGCACGAAAAATGGATTATCGTATATATAGGAATTTAATACATACTTTTTGCTAGAAAAAGAAATAGGATCCAGCGGTGAATTGACATAAAGTCATGTGACTGCTGGATTTAGGAGAGCGTTCTGCCCATACCAGAGTTGAACAGGCGCTTTTTAGATAGATATAGGTGGTGTGGCAATGGAGAGTTGGGACGATTTCTTGGCGCCTTATACTCAGGCTGTCGAAGAATTAAAGGTTAAGCTAAAGGGATTAAGGAAACAGTTTGAAAGAGAGAATATTCACTCGCCGATCGAATTTGTAACAGGAAGGGTAAAGCCGATTGTCAGCATTTTGGATAAGGCGAGCCTGAAGGATATTCCCATTGATAAATTGGGAACTGAAATTCAGGATATTGCAGGGCTTCGCATGATGTGCCAGTTCGTGGATGATATCGAACAGGTAGTTGAACTATTACGAGGCCGCAATGACTTCGAGATAGTCGAGGAGAGGAATTATATTTCCCATAAAAAAGCAAGCGGCTATCGTTCTTATCATGTTGTAATCCGCTATCCGGTCCAGACGATCCATGGCGAAAAAAATATCCTTGCCGAAATACAAATCAGGACTCTTGCGATGAATTTTTGGGCGACGATCGAACATTCTTTAAATTATAAATATAAAGGCATTTTCCCGGAAGATATTCAATTGCGACTCAAACGTGCAGCGGAAGCGGCCTTCCTGCTTGATGCAGAGATGTCGCAAATCCGTACGGAAATCCAGGAAGCACAGCGTCTTTTTTCCAGGAAGAAAGATTCTTGAACGCATAAATGGGTAAACGAGAAGAAATCTAATTTGTGAGGTGGTATTACATGAAATTTGCGATAACGTCAAAAGGAGATGCGAAATCGAATACTTTAATGCAAAGGATGCGTACGTATCTTCAGGACTTTCATTTGGAATATGACGAAGATCAGCCGGATATTGTCATTTCTGTCGGTGGTGATGGCACTTTATTATATGCTTTTCACCGTTATAAGAATCGATTGGATAAAACTGCCTTTGTTGGTGTACATACAGGACATCTTGGTTTTTATGCAGATTGGACCCCTGATGAAATTGAAAAATTGGTGATAGCTTTAGCGAAAACCCCATTTCAAATAGTGGAATATCCATTGCTCGAAACGATTGTCCGTTATCAGCATGGAGGGCGGGAAGCAAGATTTTTGGCGTTGAATGAATCGACGGTCAAAAGTGTGGAAGGGACGCTCGTCATGGACGTTGAAATACGCGGCCAGCATTTCGAGACGTTCCGTGGAGATGGTTTATGCATTGCGACGCCATCCGGAAGCACGGCATATAATAAGGCGCTTGGCGGGGCCATCGTCCATCCATCAATCGATGCCATCCAGATTACCGAATTGGCATCCATTAATAACCGGGTGTTTAGGACCGTAGGATCTCCGCTTCTGCTGCCGGCACATCATACGTGTATGTTCAGGCCGGTCAATGCGGTCAATTTTCAAATTACGGTCGACCATTTGTCCTTGCTTCAGGAAAATGTAAAGTCGATACAGTGCCGAGTTGCAGATGAAAAGATCCGATTTGCCAGATTCCGCCCTTTTCCTTTCTGGAAAAGAGTGCATGATTCATTTATTGCTAATTAAGGAGATAGATTCACCTCATGTCAAATCAAAACTTTTCTTTGACCTGGTCGGTTTTTGAAGAGGATTCTGGCTCTTTATTGCGAGAGTTTCTCAGCAAATGCGATATTTCAAAACGAGCATTAACGGATATTAAGTTTAAAGGTGGATATATCCAGTTGAACGGCGAAGAAGTGACCGTAAGGGAACGGATTGAAACGGGCGACATCGTCACCGTCATATTTCCGCCGGAGCAGGCAAGCGAAGGCCTTTTGCCGGAACCCATCCCCCTGAATGTCAGATATGAAGATGAGTTTGTATTGGTGGTGGCTAAGCCCCCTTCCATGAATACCATTCCTTCCCGTGAGCATCCCAACGGCAGTTTGGCGAATGGCTTGGCGGGTTATTATAGGAAGGCGGGAATACAGGCGACGATCCATATAGTTACACGTCTTGACCGGGATACATCAGGTTTGGTTTTAATTGCCAAGCACCGGCATATCCATCACCTTTTAAGTGAGCAGCAAAAATCAGGACAGGTTAAACGGAGATACCAAGCCGTAGCTGAAGGAATCGTTGAAGGACCTGTAGGAGAGATAGTGGCGCCAATCGGACGAAAGTCGACCAGCATCATTGAACGGGAAGTCAGGGAGGATGGCCGGTATGCCTGTACCCTATTTAAGGTATTGGCACATACAGGGTCCCACACATTCCTTAATTTGGAACTCAGGACAGGGCGCACACATCAAATCAGGGTCCATATGGCCCATATTGGCCACCCGCTGGCTGGTGATGATTTATATGGAGGGAACAGGAGAGGTATCCCTCGCCAAGCCCTTCATTGTTTTGAATTGAAATTTTTACATCCTTTCATGAAGAAGATGATGTTGTTTCAAGAAGAGTTACCAGAAGATATGACCCGTTTGCTCGAAGGAAGTAAAGGGTGGGATTCCTGACTTTATATCCGGGCTGCAATAAACAACATAAATGCAAAAAAAACTCACCAAGATGGCGAGTTTTTTTGGTTAATCAAAAGATGTCCTGAATTTTCCCGCTATATATGGCATGGAAGAAGGCACCTCTTGAAGATCCATTTCGGGATAACGGACAGCCGTCAGTTTTCCACCGAAGACGCAGCCTGTATCAATATTATAAGTATGATTGACTCTTCTAGCTTCAGGGACTGGTGTATGTCCATATACGATCCATGTTTCCCCTTTGTATGATTGTGCCCAGTCTTTCCTGACCGGTGACCCATCGGGATGTTTGGAGCCATTGATATCACCATAGAGGACAAAGGTTTTTACCTTATTGCTATATTGGCCAATATAGTCACTGCGAATTCCTGCATGGGCAATGATCAATCGCCCTTCATCAATGAGTTGATAAAGTGGGGAACGTTCATACAGATCCATGAACTTTTTTCGGATCTTCTTCTGATCCCGACTGTTCAGTGATTCATATTCAGCTACAGTAGTCTCTAAACCGTGTGATATTTGAACC
>NZ_JBHVQU010000161.1:0-8458 GCF_042886655.1 Peribacillus sp. NPDC058002
GCCTATAGGCTCTATCCTTTTTTGTTCTATGGTTTAACTAAAATAAAATGATTTACCTGTTATTTTAAATTTTGAACTTCAGATAAAATACCATCTAACTCTTTTGCCGCTTTTGTAAGTGTTGGCGCATCAAGCGGGGAAGACGTTGCACCAGCTTCTATTGTGTGAAGGGGAGTTTCGACCTTACCATATAGATCCGGGCTTTTAGCTTTCACGTCGTCTTCAAATGTTTGCCAAGATTCCTCAAGCTTCGCTCCACTTTCTTTTACTTTTGTAGCATCCTTGGCTTTTAGCTCTGCATTCAGGTCAGCAATCGTTTGTTTCATATCCTTCACGCCATTACTAATGGAAACAGATTTTGGAGAGGACTGTTCGGTTTTCTTGGTTTCATCAGCTTTCTTTTCGTTATTGGTACCGCAAGCAGTTAAGCTTAATGCAGCTACTACGATGATAGGAACTAGTAATTTACGAGATTTCAATTTTGTTACCTCCAGTATGTACTTTTATTTTACTATCTTTTCTTTTATTTAAAAGTGCTGCAATAACAGCAATTATAAGTAAGATCACCTGAGGGATAATACTTTCCCAGGTTGAATATACACCGAAAAAGTCAATGCTAGGGATGGGTGCTTGAGTTGCCGGTAATAACCCGGCAAGCTGCAACCCATGAATCCCCATGCCTACAAATTTAATACATAGGTAGAACATCAAAATGCTTGATACGAGGAAGAATGGACGCATTGGAATTTTCAAACCTACCTTGAGTATGAGGTATGAAACAATTACAAGGATGATCAGCCCAATGGCAATCCCAAGTAAAAGCGTTGCTAACTTAATGGAAGCAGCCATCCCGATAAAGAATAGGACAGTCTCTGTTCCTTCACGGAAAACAGCCAGAAACGAAAGAATGGCTAGGGAGAACAAGCTACCGGTATCAAGTGCTTTTGTACTTTGTGTGCGAATATATCGTTGCCATTCAGCAAGACTTGATTTACTGTGAAGCCAATAACTCATATATAGAAGCATCACTGCTGCAAATATCCCTGTCCAGCCGGATATCAAAAAATTGTTACTGCCGAATGTACCAGCAGAAAATAATAGGTTTACAATTACGCCAAGTACAAGGCTTACTCCAAGTCCGGCTCCTACTCCGTACCAGATCCATTTACTTTTCGCTTCATGGCCAGCTTTTCTCAAAAATCCAAGCAAAGCCACCACTACAAGCAATCCTTCCAATCCTTCGCGAAGAAGAATGGTCGTTGCATCAAGCATCGTATAACTTGTCTTTGCTACCAGTGGAGAGAGGTAATCACGCATACCTTCAATCGTTTTTTTTGCACCTGGTACATCTGGGTGATTGGAGGATAGCATGGCGTAGCTAGCAACCATATCCCTTTCTGCATTACCATATATCTTTGAGGATTGAGTAAGGACAATTCCCTCGACATTCAACCATGATTTTCGGAACTTCTCTATGTCCCCTCTTGCGCCTTCGATATCATTATCATTAATCTTCGAAAGAGACTGATTTAGCAGTGTCACAAGTTCTGCTACATTTCCAGTGGTACCTGAATTTTTACCACTTTTAGATGAAGAAGAATACTTACCCTCTATAAACTTTTGATTGGTCTCTTTTAATCTAATAAGTGCATTTTTTAATTTCTCATTATCCACAGGCTGCTGAGCAAAAGCGAACTGAGCTTGACCCATGTTATCTTCAATATCATGATAGGCTGGCTGAGAATGGTTTTTCACTCCATCTTCAATAGAAATCCAAGTAGATGTAAAGGTTTCGTATTGCTTAAAAGCTTCCTTTGTGTCCCCCTTATCCACAGATTGGATAGATTCTACAATTATCTCATTTGCCTTTTTCATATCATCGGATGCATTAGCTGCAAAACTATTTATTGGTAAAATGACAAAAGCTGTGAGTAAAATTAAAAAAGTCGTAACTAACTTGATTTTCATGAAGGCCCCCTATGGATTGAAAAGTATCTTGTTATGTAAAAAAAAATTTTGTAATCAGTAATGAAAATCACTATCAATTATATTCATAGAAACTATACGTTCTTTATTAATGGATGTCAATAAATATTTTGATATGAAGGGGTCGATTTAAAACAAGAAGGATGACACGGAGACGCCAGCAACATTACTAAGCTAAGACCAAGAGTCCCCGGGGCACTTAGCATGCCTCTGCCTTATGAATAGACCGAACGAAGGAATGTAAGTGCAAATGACGCTAAGAGACATGGGAGGGTACGTCATCATAAGTTTCGCAGAGCTATTGTGCATCACATAGTGGAGAAAATAGCTAATGATTTCCATTAGTTTTAGCGAAGCGTACCCTCAATTCTGGTTTTTATTACTATCAGTTAATCGAAAATTCATTGGATGATTTTATTGATAATTTTACGAAGAAAACTATCCAGCAATATACGAGTTAGAACAAAAAGCGTTTACAGATTGGTTTAGTCAATGTTGGAAAAAATCAGGTGGAGATATATTGAAATTACCATCATTCTTTGTTTTCCACGATGATACTAAATCATATGAGTTGAAAAATAATCAATGGATTGATGATGAAGAAAAATGGTTATAAAAAACGGTGAAGAATGCCTATATATAGGCATTCTTTTTTATTATCGATATATCAGCATTAACGAGTAACATAGCTTATTTTTAAACATCTCATATTTGCACCCAAAGCTTTGGCAGATTTAGTAACAAAATTGAATACTGAAACATAATCATCTGGCCACTAAGGATCAGTTGGCCATCAAAACAGCTGAAAATTACGAATAGGTTAAAGAGCTTGCTGCAGCTAACAATACAATTAAAAACTTGAATGCTACGCTTAAATATGGGGAAGAAAAGCTGGAAAAGCTGATAAATTAGTCACTGAACTTGAAAAGGAAATTCAAAAGGCTAATAAAGAAGTGGAGAAACACGGCAAAGAGGTTGAAAAAGTGAAAACTAAAACTGAGGCTACTGAACCAATGACAAAAGAAGAAGTGGATGCAATAGATATCACTATAGATAAAGTAGAACAACATCAACAGAAGATCTACATTAAGAAGAATATCAATTTTAGTGAAATTTCTTTTTTGTCTCAACTGTTCCTTACGATTGAGGAATTAACAGCTTAAGTACGACTGACATCTAGCTGAAAAAATTCCAAAAGATTAAAAAATTAGGAAGATTATTTGTAAAACATGGTAGAATAATATTCTAGTAAAAATGTCATAGGAGGAATTTATTAATGAAAAAATACTTAATGGCAGCAAGTGCTTTTTTGGGGGTACTATGTCTCATCTTGGTTAGCGGAGTCTTGAAGGTTTCAGCAAACGTTGGACTGGATTCCATGCAAGCAGCAAAGCTAATTAATGTAAATGCTGTTAATCATGCAATCCTTAATGGAGATGGAGATTACGAAGATTATTGGAAGTTCACGCTGAAAAAACCAGGTCAAGTCACCTTTAACATGAATAACTATCCAGGATATGCATGGGATTTTGAAATCCTGGATGGTAGTGGAAATGAGTTTACAGGTGGAACTACCGATTACAGCAATAAAGCCATGGGTGTAACGGCAAGGAAAGTAGGATTGCCAGCTGGTACATATTACTTACATATTGAAGATTATACTAATTCTATTAACAAAACCTATTATTTTGCTGTTAATTTTGAAGAAAATGCAAATGTGGAATACGAATTCAACAATAGTTCAAGTGCAGCAAATAAAATTAAATTAAATACACCTTACGTGGGTGAGATACAAAATTATAGTGATGAGGATTATTATAGATTCACACTTCCTGAAAGTGGAGCTGTCACTCTCAATATGAGTCAAAAAGCTGGCATCGGATGGAATGCGAGTATTTTAAATTTAGAGGGTGAAGTGCTTAGTGAGTTGACGACAGAATATTCTTCGAACATCACAAAACCGGTGGAACGGACGGTCGGACTACCTAAAGGAGAGTACTTAATCCATATTGAAGACTATTCCAGTTCAACTCACCAGCCCTATGCCTTTACCGTAAAGTTTGCAAAGTCAACTGCCTATGAAAAAGAATTCAATGACAACGCCCAGCAGGCAAACAGTATTGGATTGGGCAAAAACTATTATGGGCATCTCCAAGATTACAATGACACTGATTATTTTACGTTTTTCCTAACAAAACCATCAAGTGTATCTCTAGAGATGGGAAGGAAGCCATCTGTTAGTTGGTATATGAGCCTCTATAATTCAAACGGTGATGAAGTGGGATCCTTTAATACGAAGTATGACCAGTTTGCAAATGGAATAGAATCGAAGAGGTATTCCCTTCCTGCAGGGCGGTACTATATATCGGTGAATGATTATACAAACACCCGCAATCATAAATACCAACTGGCTGTAAAAGTTCCAACGCCGTCTATTAGCAGTAAGTCGGTACAAATAACAAATTATGTAGGCAAATCGGATAGCGTGAAAGTGAGTGCCCTTGCTAAAGGCGATGTAGTGAAGTTGTTCGATTCGAAAGGAAAGCTATTTGCTACATCTAAACCAGTTTCAGGTTCCTCTACAACTTTTAGCATCAAACAATTAGGAAAGAATGCCGGTTTTATCTATGTGTCGAACACCAAAAGTGGAATGCTCGAGAGTTCTAGAGTAAAGGTATCGTTTAAAGCAGAACCGAAGACACCTAAGCCAAGCGCTTCCAACATTATGATTAAGAATAATAAGGGGAAGTCAGATACTGTAATAGTCAAAGGATTGAAAAAAAGCGACGTTGTTAAACTCTATTCATCCTCCGGGAAGTATCTATCTAGTAAAACATCCACTTCTTCCTCTGCAACCCTTACGGTTAAGCAGTTAGGTAAGGGTTCAGGTTCTGTTTATGTAACAGTGACACGCCCTGGAATGAATGAAAGCGACAAAGTGAAGAAAACATTCAAAGCAGAATAATGCATATTAGAGTTGGGACAGTATATTAAAGAAAAGGGGGCGGCACTCAAATTGAGAGCCGTCTTTTTAGTAAAAAGAAGAGAATTAGTCATTCTTAAATAGGATGGAAAATTTGCATTGGAATTTTGGTTTATCTCATCTTTTTCGTCTCATAAGTTAAGATTTCTCTTAATAGATAGGCTATATATTTTGGGGTTTTATTACATGTAAGATTTTTTAATGACCGTTAATGTGGATTATTTCCAGAAATAATGCTGTTATTTGTAAAATACTTACTTTAAGACGGGACGCTTATGAAAAAAAACGCAACTAGCTTTAATGTTTCTCTTAATACCTCTGGCAATATTAATTTCTTTTTGGTTTTCGGAAGCCTTATTACGAGGGGAATATGATTTACTATAGATGGTTTTGTTGTAGCCAGAGCCTTAATAATTATTTACACATTACATTTATTAGGGGGATTAGGAGAATTTATTATTAAAAAAAGATTAGCCATGAGCTAATCTTTTTTTTGGGATTAATAGTTGACCAGTCCGTATTCACCGTACTTAACTTTTTTGACTTTATAATTCTTCTTTGTAATGGTATCCCCATTGTAGATATTAATGGTGTGCTTTTCTCCTGTTTCAACAGCATATTTCACTCTATCCCATATAGACTCGTCTATTAGGACCAGCATCTAATGAATAGTTTTTAGCACTTGATTTAGAAAATCCTAGACTGATGCTCAATCCTTTTATACTGCCAGATACAGTCGGACTAAACAAATCAAAAATGGAAATCATTTTGTGATTTCCATTTTTGTTTCTGTATTTTTTAGGTCATAAAATTCGTAGATTAAGTTTTGATCAACCTATTGCAGTTTTAATTTCTAATAACTGGAATGAATATAAGGTTTAACATCTTCTCCAACAAATGCTTGCCAAATAATCAATTTTAAAAGGTCGTAATTTAATATACTCCCTTTTTCATTGAGATTATATTAAAAAATTCATTTTTTGTTATTGATAGGTTTTTGTTTTACCAAATCTATATATTCTTAGGCAGCAAGGCTCATTATCTTGTGAGTTTTAAAGGAAGTCTTTTCACTCCAAAAACGAACGGACTTGGAATCGCCTCCAGCTCAGCCCCTTTTACACCCTCCAATTTTGCAAAAGTACTTAAAAGTGTCACGAGAGCTACTTCTGCCTCTAGACGTGCAAGTGGGGCACCTAAACAAAAATGAATACCAAACCCGAAACTCAAATGAGGATTTAATTTCCTTTCTAACGTAAACCGATTAGGTTCTGCAAACTTTTGTTCATCCCGGTTTGCCGAACCGACCCAGCAAATTACTTGTTCCCCCTTTTGGATTGTTTTGCCCCCAACTCTGACATGTTCCTTTGTAACACGGCCAATTGCCTGTATTGGAGGATAAAAGCGTAGTGTTTCTTCTACCAATTTTGGTATTAAAGGCAGATTTGTCCTAGCTTGTTCTTGAATGTTTTTATCTTCTGTCATGTAGCGTACGGCATTTGTAATCAAATTAGTTGTAGTTTCATTGCCCGCAACTAATAATAAAACACAGAAAGATAGTACCTCTTCTTCTGTTAATTTTTCCCCATCAATTTTTGCTGCTAATAATAGCGAAATTAAATCTTCTTCAGGCTTATTTTTTCTCTCTAAAATTATTTTTTTGAAATATTGTTTAAGAAACTCGTTTCCTTCCTTGCGTTTTTGTGTCATTACTTGGAAGGCTTCACTTGAATTGTCTTTGGCCCCTTCCACGAGAACATCGGAATAGGTTTTAAAAAGATCGCGATCCTTAGTAGGGACCCCCAATAATTCGGCAATTATAATGACAGGCAAAGGACCAGCAAGATCATGAACGAGATCCATGGTTTCCTTCCCATTAACTTGATCGAGAAGATAAAGTGTCACTTCTTCTATTTTATTTTTTAAATCCTTCACAGCTTTAGGAGTGAATGCCTTGTTCACTAAGTTTCTCATTTTCGTGTGTCTAGGAGGATCCATTGTCAAAATGCTTCCTTGAAGAGTTCCAGACCCTCGTTCCGATGAAAATAGTTTTGGGTTTTTTAAAATATAATGAACGTCTTCATATCGAAACACATCCCAGCAGCTTCGAGCCTCGTCGTACCTTACAGGAGTTTTTTGTCGTAAACTATTAAAGATTGGAAAAGGAAATAATTGATCTGTGTTCAAAGCAATTTCACTCATGGGGATGAGATTAGCATACTGCTCCACTGCGCTTGTTGATTTACGTTCTTGTGTCATGGTTTCATCTCTCCTTTTATTGTGACTAATATTCAAACAGAAAATAGTCATGAACCGGTTCATTAACTAAGATAACAAACACGTAATTTGGTTTCAATTGACATAAATTGAGATATTTTTCAATAAGAAGAAAGTAATAACTCGGGAAATTTGATTCACAACCTATTGAAAAACTCTCGTTTAAGGTCATGCCGGTACCCCAAGTCATGCCAGGAGTATACCTATATTTACTGCACCCTTAATTTTAAGTCTGCCGCTGAAGTTTTTACCTGAAGCAATAGGTGGGTTTCTGAAAAGGGTGTGTCAATCTAGGGATGCTGGCTGCAGTTAAGGGAAACTTCATAACTATCGGGCAGAAAGGAAGTCGTATTAATTGGATCTAATGGTTTGGAGGGGTATATCAGCTGGAATTGTTCTCTTTAGCCCCCATCATCCATTTCGAGATTCAGAAAAAGAAAACGTTCCAGTCGAACCTATCCGTGTTGATGAGTTAACAGGAAAGAGGTTTACTTCTTTTTTGGTTAGCCAAAGAAAAAAACAAATAACCCATATACCTATCTTGAATACATTTATTAGGCTTTCTTACGGTTTTCACGTAGTGAATAGGGTGTAATTGAATTTGAACATCGAAGGGATATAAGTTTTGATGGGGATATTTTTGAATCATTACATGAGCGGGCTCTAAACGGGTTTGCTCTTTTTGTGTGATTGAAATAATGTTGTCCGCGGTCTGTACGGGATGTATTTTTGCTAGTTAGCGATGTGCCACATCCAGGTGAGGCGTATAAAATTTGGAGGCAAGAGTAAGCTAACATACGTATATAAGCTGCCGTGGGAGGTGAATAAGTATGAGTAATGATGCAAGAGGTTCTAAAAAAAATAAACCAAATGATGCAAACCATGTGAATGCTAAGACGAAAGCCAATCAAAGACGAATTTCAGAAAAGAATAACCAACAGAATAATGGTAAGGTTCAGTAGGGACTGATTTTTTTGATTCACTAAAAATTTCTCTCATTTAACAAATAAAGAATAAAGAAATTTTAACAGAGAACTGATATACCGACATCAGTTCTCTTTATTGATTTATCACTTGAAAAGGAAGGGCATATTCAAGAACGTTAACCTCGTTAGAATATATAATATTTAATATGATCTCTATAAATATAAGATAGTTTCCTTTTGTCCTAGAGTTATTGCCTAATTGAAAACCATATTTACATAAGCTCTAGAT